>NZ_RZSB01000284.1:5049-6955 GCF_004023285.1 Mesorhizobium sp. M2A.F.Ca.ET.067.02.1.1 | reverse complement strand
GCCTTGGACGCCAAAACTGAAAGAAAAGAGCGCGAAACCGCTCCCGCCGAGAAAACGCGGGCTCGGCCCCGGGCCGAGCGACGCCCGCCGGACGACGAAAAACGCGTGGAAAACAAGCGCGGGGACGATACGCGCACACAAGACGCGCAGGGGAATGACAGTCCGTCCGACACCAACAAGCCCGGCCTCGTCAGACGCCATCCCTATATAGCGGCGATCGTCGCCATCCTCATCCTGCTGGTGATCGCGGCCGTCGTCATCTGGTGGATCAACGCGCGGCAGTATGAATGGACCGACGACGCCTTCATCGACGCCCGCACGGTGACGGTCGGCGCGGAAATTGCCGGGCGCATCACCGATGTCGCCGTCACCGACAACCAGCCGGTCGAGGCCGGCGCGGTGCTTCTGCACATCGACGACAGCGATTATCAGGCCTCCCTCAAACAGGCGGAAGCCGGCGTGGCGGCGGCGCGAGCCGAGATCGCCAATGTCCAGGCGCAGACCCAGGCGCAGAACGCCAAGATCGATGCCGCCGGCAAGCAGGTGGCGCAGGCGCAGGCGGCGCTCGAATTCGCCAAGTCCGAGGACCAGCGCAACCGCGAGCGCCTGGCCAAGGGCACGGCGACGCAGCAGCAGGCGCAGCAGGCCGCTTCGACCTTGCGCCAGGACCAGGCGGCGCTGGACGCGGCCAACGCCAATGCCGAGGCGGCGAAAAGTCAGGTGGCGGTTCTGCAGGCGCAAGGCAAGAGCGCCGAGGCCAAGCTTCGGCAGGCGGAGGCGGCCGAGAACCAGGCCAAGACCACCCTCACCCGCACGACCATCACGGCGCCCGTCGCCGGCCGTGCCACCAGCATCACTGCGGCGAAAGGCACCTATGCGCAGCCCGGCCAGGTGCTGATGATGTTCGTGCCCAACGACGTCTGGGTGAAGGCGAACTTCAAGGAGACGCAGCTCGACCTGATGCGGCCGGGCCAGCCCGTCGACATCACCATCGACGCCTATCCTGAAAAGACCTTCCATGGCCGTGTCGACAGCGTCCAGGCCGGTAGCGGCACGGCGTTCAGCCTGCTGCCTGCCGAAAACGCCACCGGCAATTTCGTCAAGGTGGTGCAACGCGTGCCGATCAAGATCGTGTTCGATCAGCGGCCCGGCGTCTATCTCGGCCCCGGCATGTCGGTGGTTCCGACGGTCAAGGTCAGATGAGCGATGCAGCTATAGTCCAGGGCAACGAAAGCCGATCCGCCGCCGGCGGGCGCAACCCCTGGCTGATCGCGATCGTCGTCTCGATCGCGACCTTCATGCTGGTGCTCGACACCTCGATCGCCAACGTCGCGCTGCGCAATATCGCCGGCAGCCTGGCCGCCGGCATGGACGAGAGCACATGGGTGATCACCACCTATCTCGTCGCCAACTCCGTCATCATTCCGGTCAGCGGCTGGCTGACCAGCATAATCGGCCGCAAGCGCTATTACATGATCTGCGTGGCGACCTTCACGCTGGCCTCGTTGCTCTGCGGGCTGGCCCCCAACCTCCCGACGCTGATCGCCTTCCGCATCCTGCAGGGGCTCGGCGGCGGCGGCATGGCGCCGAGCGAGCAATCGATCCTCGCCGATACCTTTCCGCCGGAGAAGCGGTCTCAGGCCTTTGCGCTCTACGGCATCGCGGTGATCGTCGCGCCAACGGTCGGGCCGACAATCGGCGGCTGGCTGACCGACAATTTCTCGTGGCACTGGATCTTTTTCATCAACGTGCCGTTCGGCATCATGTCGCTGGCGCTCGTGCAATGGCTGGTGATCGAGCCCGACATCCTCGAACGCGAGCGCCGGGAGCGGCTGAGCAAGGGGCTGAGGGTCGACTGGATTGGCTTCATCCTGGTCGCGATGGCGCTCGGCTGCCTCGAAGTCTT
>NZ_RZSB01000284.1:0-5039 GCF_004023285.1 Mesorhizobium sp. M2A.F.Ca.ET.067.02.1.1 | reverse complement strand
GGCCAGCGCAACGACTGGTTCGCCTCGACCTTCATCACGACCTTCGCCGTGATCTCGGCCGTGTCGTTCCTGCTGCTGCTCCCGTGGGAGTGGACAAGGCGCGATCCGATCGTCGACATCCGCCTGCTTTTCAGCCGGCAGTTCGGCATGTCCTTCCTGGTCATGATGGCGGTGGGCGCGGTGCTCTTCAGCACCACGCAGCTTTTGCCGCAGTTGCAGCAGACGACCTTCGATTACACCGCCACGCTTTCCGGCCTGTCGATGATGCCGGGGGGCATTGCCATGCTCATGCTGATGCCGATCTCGGGCTTTGCCGCCGGCATCGTTCAGCCGCGCTATCTCATCATGTTGGGCATGTCGGTGGTCGCGGTCGCGCTCTGGCACACGACCTCGCTGACGCCCGACGCCAGCTTCAGTTTCTTCGCCTATGCCCGCGTCTATATGATGATCGGCCTGCCGTTCCTATTCATCCCGATCTCCACCGCCGCCTATGTCGGCCTGCCGCCGCAGAAGACTGACCAGGCATCGTCGCTGATCAACGTCGCGCGCAACATCGGCGGCAGCATGGGCGTGTCGCTGTCCAACACGGTGATTGCCCAGAACGCCCAATTCCACCAGTCGGTGCTGGTCGGCCACACCGCGCAATCGAGCGACACCTATCAGCAGACGCTTCGCCAGGTGACGGATCATTTCGTCGCCGAGGGTTCGCCATTGGTCGAGGCCAGGCAGCAGGCCGTCGGCTGGATCGGCCAGGAGATCGGCCGCCAGGCTTCGCTTCTCGCCTATGTCGATGTGTTCTTCTACTGCGCGATAGCCACAGCGGTGCTGGTGCCCTTCGCTTTGCTGCTCAGGCCGCCCAAATCGGCACCGGCGAAACGTTAAAGCATGTCTCCCGAAAGTGGGAACCGGTTTCGGGATAAAGACATGCGTAAAATCAAAAACCGGACGGAAAACCGCTACACAGTTTTCCCGGAATTGCTCTAGAAGCCGAACTGTTCCTTGCGCAAAGCGTCCTCGTATTTCTTCTTCAATTCCAGAACCCTGTCGCGCACCTCATCCTCCTTGAAGTGGGCCGCCTCCCATTTGTCGATCTCGGCTATCGAGTGGTTGACGGATGCGAGTTCCTCTTCCTCCCTGATCGCCGCTATCCAATCCTCCACCGCGGCCTTGTAGGCGCTCTGAAGCTGGTCGAGATCCGACACATCGGTTTGCATGGCATACTCCGTTGGATGAGCGCGCCACTTGTAACCCGGCCGGATGAACAAACTAAGACAGGCGAGCTTCGTCCTCGGTCTGCGTCCCCTCGGCAGGCTTGCGGATTCCCCTTGTTTCACCGGACTTCCGCCTTCGGCGACATAGTGGCCGAACTCAGCTCACATTCGACGATGCTGACGCGGATAGGGTGATCTCCTCAGGCACTTGCGCCAGATCAAAGAGGCGTTTTGGGAGAACGCGCTAGGATTGAATGCGTGAGGTAGGGACCAATGACCAAGCGGATCGCGATCATACAGGGTCATCCAGACCCCGGTGGGCATCGCTTGCTGCATGCGATGGCAGACGCTTATGCCGAAGCTGCGAAAGCAGCCGGGCACGAGGTTCGTCGCGTCGAAGTGGGAACGCTCGAGTTCTCGCTCATGCGTACACAAGCGGAATTCGAGACCGGGGCATTACCGCCGGCCCTCGTGCAACCGCGGGACGATATGCGCTGGGCCGAACACTGGGTTTTTCTGTTTCCACTTTGGCATGGAACCATGCCGGCACTGTTCAAAGGTTTCCTTGAACATATCTTCAGGCCCGGCTTTGCCATGGAATATGGAAAAGAAGGTTTTCCGAAACAACTGCTCGCCGGCCGTTCGGCTCGCATCGTCGTCACCATGGGCATGCCGGTCTTGCTCTATCGTTGGTACTTTGGCGCCTACGGATTGCGCGGTTTCGAGCGAAGCATGCTGAGCTTCGCGGGAATCAAACCTATTCGTGAGAGCCTGTATGGCCTCACCTTCGCCGACGAAAAGAAGCGAGTTCGCTGGATCGACGATATGCGCAAGCACGGGCAACGGGGCGACTGACAAATATCATCCCGAGGTTCAAGCCACGTCCCAGGTGGCTCGGGCGAGCTATCATTCGGCAATGGCGAATGCCCCGCAGGTTACGTGAAGCGTCCTGAGCCAGCGTTTTCCAATAGCATGTCAACGACTGGCAGCCTCGCCACCACCGATAATCGGCCCCGGCACGCTTGCGCACGCAAGATCGCGGCGCGATGCTGGCCGCAACTGGAGGAGACCATGCGAAACATCACGGCATCGGCACTGCTTTTGGCGGTGGCATTCTTCACGACCAGCGCGAACGCGCTGGACAGTTCGAACACGCCCGTTGTGGTGACACCGCTGGTGTCGAAGACAACGACCGCGTCGGGCCAGCCGATCGCGCTGCCGCAAAAGAACGTCGAGGTGCAGGTCTCGTCCTACCAGATCGCGCCGGGCGCAACGCTCCCGGTCCACAAACACCGCTTTCCGCGCTACGCCTATGTCGAGCAGGGAACGCTCAAGGTCACCAATGTCGAGACCGGCGCTGCCAACACCTTCAAATCAGGAGACTTCATCGTCGAGATGATCGGCCAATGGCACCAGGCCACCAATATCGGCACCGATCCGGTGAAGCTTCTGGTGATCGACCAGGTCGAGCAAGGCGCCAAGAACACGATCCTGAAACAGTAGCCGGCCGTGCGTCCGCTCCGAAGCGGTCGCCCGTTGTTGCTCAGCCCCAGGCGCCGACGGGCTGCCGCGTGGTGGCGTTCAGGCGGTTGAAGGCGTTGATCAGCGCGATCTGGATCACCAAAGCGGCGAGCGCCTTGTCGTCAAAGTGACGCGCCGCCTCGTCCCAGACGTCGTCGGGCACCGCGTCGGATCGATCGGCCAGGCGCGTAGCGGCTTCCGTCAGCGCAAGCGCCGCGCGTTCGGCGTCTGTGAAGTAAGGCGTCTCGCGCCATGCCGACACCGCGAAGATCCGCTCGTCCTTCTCGCCTGCCTTCTTCAGCTCGCGCGCGTGCATGTCGACGCAGACGGCGCAAGCATTGATCTGGCTGGCGCGCAGATGAACGAGCTTGCGCGTGACATAGGGCACGTCGCCGGCCTCGGTCGACTTGTCGAGCGCGAGCAGCGCCTGCAGCGCGCCGGGAATGAGCATCACCGGGTTCTTCAATCTTGCTTCCATCATCCGTCTCCTCGGGTTTCGTGCGGCCGGCAGGCCCGTACCAATCAATAACTTTCCAGTTATGAGTCATCCATAACTTTGCAGTTATACATTGTCAAGCGCCCTCCCTGGCTGGACCGATGGTTGCGGCTTTCGCGGCGGCGCGACCGGTGCTAGGGCTGCCCACCTTCTAGAAAGCATGGATGGAAGCTGGTGGCGGACACGCAAAAACCCCTGATCGAAATCTGCGTCGAAGGCATTGACGGGTTGCTCGCCGCGCAGGCCGCCGGCGCCGACCGGGTCGAGCTCTGCGCCAGCCTGATCGAAGGCGGCATCACGCCGAGCCTCGGCACGGTGCGCGACGCGCTCGAAAGCGCGACCATTCCCTTCCATGTCATCGTTCGGCCGCGCGGTGGCGATTTCCTCTACAGCGAGGCCGAATACCGCTCGATGCTGGCCGATGTCGAAGCGCTTCGCGAGCTCGGCGTTGCCGGTGTCGTCGTCGGCTGCCTGACCGCCGACGGCGCCATCGACGAGGCGCGCATGAGCGCGCTGGTTGAGGCCGCCGGCCCGCTCAACGTCACCTGCCACCGCGCCTTCGACATGACGCGTGATCCGGCTGAGGCGCTCGAGGCGCTCATCCGCTGCAAGGTCGGCCGCGTGCTGACCAGCGGACAGCGCGATACCGCGCTCGAAGGCGTCGAGCTTCTGGCCGAGCTCGTGCGTCTGGCGGGCGATCGCATCATCATCCTCGGCTGCGGCGCGCTGGCGCCCGATACGATCGGCGAGGTGCGCAAGCGGACCGGGCTGACCGAGATGCATTTTGCAGCGCTTGCGGACGTGCCCAGCGCCATGCGCTACCGCAATCCCAATGTCGGCATGGGCGGCACCGACCTCGACCGCGAATACCGCAACACGGTGACCGACCAGGACAAGGTGGCGGCGACGATCGCGGCCGCGAGAGCCTGACAGCCAAGATGGTGACCCATGAGTTGCTGCCGATCGAACGCGTCTCGCCCGCCGACGAGCCCGCCATCCTCGCGCTCAACAACGAGCATGCGGCGGAACTGTCCTGGCTCGAGCCGGAACGGCTTTCCTTCCTGCTCGGTGAGGCTTTCTACACCCGCCGCATCGGCGCGCTCGGGGCCTTCATCCTGTGCTTCGACCAGGACGCAAATTACGACAGCCCGAACTTCCTTTGGTTTCGCGAGCGCTATCCGCGCTTCGTCTATGTCGACCGAGTGGTGGTCGCCGCGGCGGCGCGCGGCCGCGGCCACGCCCGCCGCCTTTATGAGGATTTATTCGAGCAGGCCCGGCGCGCCGGCCACACGATGGTAACCTGCGAGGTCAATGCCGATCCGCCCAACCCGGCTTCCGATGCCTTCCACGCCGCGCTCGGTTTCGCCGAGGTCGGCGACGCGGTAATCCACGGCGGCAAGAAGTCGGTGCGCTATTGGGCAAAACCGATCGCCGCCTGAACACGCTTCGAACGCTGCTGGCCAGAAGAACAAGCCAAAGCTAATATAACCGCTCGGCTGCTGGGGCGCGACATCATGGCGAGCAATGTCTTCCGCTTCGACGAAAGCTGGGACATCCGTGAAGGCACACCCCAGGAAGTGTGGGATGTGCTGTCGGACGCCCAGTTGCTGCCGCTCTGGTGGGGCGATGCCTATAAGGAGGTGGAGCCGCTCGACAAGAAGGGCAAGGGCGTCGTCGGCGCCCGCGCCAGGGCACGAGCGCGCGGCGCCCTGCCCTATGAGCTGAACTTCATCATCGAGGCCGCCGAGCTCATACCCGGCCGGCTGGTGGTGGTAAAAACCTTCGACGATTTCGACGGGCTGTGGCGGGCC
>NZ_RZSB01000283.1:0-6955 GCF_004023285.1 Mesorhizobium sp. M2A.F.Ca.ET.067.02.1.1 | reverse complement strand
GGCCTCGGCGATGTTTGCGTCGACAGCCGTCTCGAACGTCGCGCATGCGGAAGACCTGACGCTGTGCTGGGCGGCCTGGGATCCGGCCAACGCGCTTGTGGAACTGTCCAAGGACTTCACCAAGGAAACCGGCATAGGCATGAAGTTCGAGTTCGTGCCGTGGACGAACTACGCCGACCGCTTCCTCAACGAGCTCAACTCGCACGGCAAGCTCTGCGACCTGATCATCGGCGACAGCCAGTGGATCGGCGGCGCCGCCGAGAACGGCCATTACGTCAAGCTGAACGACTTCTTCGACAAGGAGAAGATCAGCATGGACGACTTCGTGCCGGCGACCGTTGTCGGCTACTCGGAATGGCCGAAGAACACGCCGAACTACTGGGCGCTGCCGGCGATGGGCGACGTCGTCGGCTGGACCTACCGCAAGGACTGGTTCTCCAAGCCCGAGCTGCAGAAGGAATTCAAGGAGAAGTATGGCTGGGACCTCGCCGCGCCGACCACCTTCGACCAGCTGAAGCAGATCGCTGAATTCTTCCAGAAGCGGCAGATCGACGGCAAGACCGTCTATGGCGCGTCGATCTACACCGAGCGCGGCTCGGAAGGCATCACCATGGGCGCCATGGATGTGCTCTACAGCTTTGGCTTCCAGTATGAGAACCCGAAGAAGCCCTATGAGATGGAAGGCTTCGTCAACTCCGAGAAATCGGTGAAGGGGCTGGAATTCTACAAAGCGCTCTACGACTGCTGCACGCCTCCTGGTTCCTCCAATGCCTACATGGGCGAAGGTGTCGACGCCTTCAAATCCGGACAGGTGGCGATGCATATGAACTTCGCCTTCACCTGGCCCGGCCTGCAGAAGGACGAGAATGTCGGCGGCGACAAGATCGGCTATTTCGTCAATCCGAAAGGTCCCGACGGCGATCAGTTCGCGCAGCTCGGCGGCCAGGGCATCTCGGTGGTGTCCTACTCCGACAAGCAGGAATCGGCGCTGAAATACATCAAGTGGTTCGCCAACAAGGACGTGCAGGCCAAGTGGTGGTCGCTCGGCGGCTATTCCTGCCTGAACTCCGTGGTCAAGGACCCGAAGTTCCCCTCCAGCCAGCCCTATGCGCAGGCCTTCCTGGACTCGATGGCCATTGTGAAGGATTTCTGGGCCGAACCCAGCTACGCGCCGCTGCTGCAGGCCTCGCAGAAGCGCTTCCATGACTATGTCGTGGCCGGCCAGGGCTCGGCCAAGGACGCGCTCGACGGCCTGGTCAAGGACTGGACGCAGGTCTTCCAGGACGACGGCAAGATGTAAGGCTCCTCCCGAGCTTGATCGAGGCGTCCCGTGCCGCCCTTGGCACGGGACGCAGTTCAGATAAATTCCATAGCCGAGACTGACCCGTGACCGAAGCAGGACTTACCATGCTCAATCGGACTGCGGACAACGTTGCCCGGGCGACCCCGGAGCCGTTGGCCAAGAGGATCCGGGGCATCAGCGACAAGGGCCTCGCCTGGCTGTTCATCTCGCCGACGATCCTTCTGTTGCTTGCCATCAACATCTTCCCGCTGTTCTGGGCGATCTATCTGTCGTTCACCAACTACCGCGCCAACCGCCCCAACGAAGTGGTGAAGAACCTCGGGCTCGCCAATTACCAGCGCATCCTCGGCGACCACGACATCTGGATCGCCATGCAGACGACGGCGCATTTCGTGTTCTGGACGATCCTGCTGCAGACGGTGATCGGCTTCACGCTGGCCTGGCTGATCGACCGCAAGTTCCGCGGCCATGCCTTCTGGACCACAATCATCCTGGTGCCGATGATGCTGTCGCCGGCGGTGGTCGGCAATTTCTGGCGCTTCCTCTACGAGCCGCAGATCGGGCTGTTCTCCTATGTCATCTCCTTCGTCACCGGCATTCCGCCGACGAATGTGCAGATGCTGTCCAATGTCGAGCTGGCGCCGTGGGCGATCATCATCGTCGACACCTGGATGTGGACGCCCTACGTGATGCTGATCTGCCTCGCCGGCCTGCGCTCCATCCCCGAATACATCTATGAGGCGGCCGAGGTCGACCGCGCCTCCAACTGGCGGCAGTTCTGGTCGATCACGCTGCCGATGGCGCTGCCCTTCATCATGCTGGCGGTGCTGTTCCGCGGCATCGAGAACTTCAAGATGTTCGACATGGTCAACCTCTTGACCGGCGGCGGACCCGGCTCGACCACCGAGGTCGCCTCGATCACGCTGAAGCGGCAGGCCTTCGAAAGCTGGCGCACCGGCTATTCCTCGGCCTTCGCCATCATCCTGTTCGTCGCGGTGTTCGGGCTGGCCAACATCTACGTCAAGGCGCTCAACAAGGTGAAGCAGAGATGAGCCTGACCACCGCCCATTCCGTCGTAGCACCCTCGTCGAACGCGAAGCTGATCGCCGGCACGATCATCATAGCCTATGCGCTGATCTCGATCGTGCCGCTGTTGTGGATCTTCGCCACCAGCTTCAAGACGCCGCCGGACTCGATCGCCTATCCGCCCAAGATCGTCTTCCAGCCGAGCATCGAAGGCTATTGCAACCTGTTCACCACCCGCACACGGCAGACGCCGGAATACATCAACTCGCTCGGACCGGCGACCGGTTTCTGCGACGAGACCGTGCGCAAGCGCAACATGGTGATCGCCGGGCCGTCGAACTTCCTGCCGCGCTTCGTCAACTCGCTGATCATCGCCTTCGGCTCGACCTTCTGCGCGGTGTTTTTGGGCACGCTCTCGGCCTATGGCTTCTCGCGCTTCAAGGTGCCGCTGGCCGACGACCTTCTGTTCTTCATCCTGTCGACGCGCTTCATGCCGCCGATCGCGGTGGCGATCCCGATCTACCTGATGTATCGCGAGCTCGGCCTCTCCGACACCGCGCTCGGCATGATCCTGCTCTACACGGCGGTCAACGTCTCGCTGGCAGTCTGGCTGCTCAAAGGCTTCATCGAAGAGATCCCGCGCGAATATGAAGAGGCGGCGATGATCGACGGCTATACGCGGCTGCAGGCGTTCTGGCGCACCGTGCTGCCGCAGGCCACGACCGGCATCGCCGCGACCGCGATCTTCTGCCTGATCTTTGCCTGGAACGAATACGCGTTCGCCGCTCTGCTGACCTCCGGCACGGCGCAGACCGCGCCGCCCTTCATCCCGACCATCATCGGCGAGGGCGGCCAGGACTGGCCGGCGGTGGCGGCCGGCACAACCATCTTCCTGGTGCCGATCCTCGTCTTCACCATCCTGCTCCGCAAGCAACTCTTGCGCGGCATCACCTTCGGCGCGGTGCGCAAATGAGCACGATCCAGACTGCAAAACGCAAATCGCGCTGGCCCGTCTGGGCAAGGCGCGGGCTGATGGAGAACATCGCCACGGCGATCATCGCGATCGGCTTCCTGATGCTGTTCCAGTCCTTCGCGCTGTCGCTCTACACCTATTCCTTCATCACCATGCTCGCCGGCACGGTGATGTTCATCATCGTCTCGAAATTTCCGGAATAGAGATGGCCGAGATCCGTGTTCAGAACTTGAGGAAAGCCTTCGGCGCCTTCGTCGCCGTGCAGGATTCCAATTTCGTCGTCGAGGACGGCGAATTCTTCGTCATGCTCGGACCGTCCGGCTGCGGCAAGACAACGACGCTGCGCATGATCGCCGGTCTCGAATTGCCGACCGGCGGCAAGATCCTGCTTGGCGGAGAGGATGTCACCATGCGCCGGGCGCGCGAGCGCGACATCGCCTTCGTCTTCCAGCTCTTCGCGCTCTATCCGCATATGAACGTGCGCAAGAATATCGGCTTTCCGCTGCTGGCGCAGGGCATGCCGGCAGCCGAAATCCGCAGCCGCGTCGAGGAGACCGCGAAGCTGTTGCGCATCGATCACCTGCTCGACAAATCCGTCTCCGGTCTTGCCGGCGGCGACCGCCAGCGCGTCGCGCTCGGCCGCGCCATCGTGCGGCGGCCGAAATGTTTTCTCATGGACGAGCCGCTGGGGACCCTCGACACCGAGTTCCGCGATCTGATGGTGCATGAGCTGCGCGAGCTGCACAACCGCATCCACGCCACGACCGTCTATGTCACGCACGATCAGATGGAAGCGATGTCGATGGCCGACAAGATAGCGGTGATGAACCACGGCGTCATCGAGCAGTTCGGCACGCCGCGCGAGATCTACGACCGGCCGGCGACCATGTTCGTCGCCGATTTCATCGGCTCGCCGCCGATGAATTTCCTGAAATTCGGCGGCGGGCTCGCCAAGGGCGCGAAGGAGATCGTCGTTCAGGGCTCCAAGGTGGCGGTGCCGGAAGTGCGCGAGGACATCGCGCCCGCTGACATGGCGCTCGGCATCCGGCCCGAGCACATCCGCTTCGACGACGGCTCGAAGCTGCGCGGCGCGATCTATGGCACCGAATATCTCGGCACCACGCAGATCGTCGCGGTAGAGACGGCCGACGGCATCATCAAGGCGCGGGTGCCGGCCGGCATCCATCTCAGCCCCGGCGAGCAGGTCGGGCTGACGCTGAGCAGCGCGCGGCTGTCGCTGTTCGAGAAGGGTTCCGGACGCGCGGTCAGGACCGCCATGCATGATCAGGCAGCGGAGGCGCGCCATGGCTGATGTCCGTATCCAGGGCGTGACCAAGAGTTTTGGCGACACCGTCGCGATCGACGATCTCGACCTTACGATCAAGGACGGCGAGTTCGTCGTGCTGCTCGGGCCGACCGGCGCCGGCAAGACGACGACGCTGAGGCTGATTGCCGGCCTGGAGCGGCCGGATAGCGGCACGATCCATATCGGCGGCCATGACGCCACGACCCTGTCGCCGGCCGAACGCGATACCGCTTTCGTCTTCCAGCAATATTCGCTCTATCCGCATCTGTCGGTGTTCGACAATCTCGCCTTCCCGCTGCGCTCGCCGGCGCGGCGCTTTCCGGAGGAGGCGGTGCGCCGCCGCGTCGAAGAGGTGGCGCGCATGGTGCGCATCGACCACAAGCTCGACAACCGCTCGACGAAGCTGTCGGGCGGCGAGATGCAGCGCGTCGCCATCGGCCGCGCCCTGGTGCGCAAGCCGGCTATCTACCTGATGGACGAGCCGCTGTCCTCGCTCGACGCCAAGCTGCGCGCCGATCTCCGGCTCGAGCTGAAGCGCATCCAGTCCGAGCTCGGCGCCACCATGCTCTATGTCACGCATGACCAGATCGAGGCCATGACCATGGCCGACCGCATCGGCATCCTCGCCGACGGCGTCCTGGTGCAGATCGGCACGCCGCGCGCGATCTATTCCGAGCCGGCAAACCTTCATGTCGCGGCCCGCCTCGGTCAGCCGGCGATCAACCTTCTGCCGGCCGGGCTCCTGCCCGACGGGGGCGCGCCGACCGGAACGAAAACGATCGGCGCCCGCACCGAGCATCTCGCGATCGAGAAGGCAACGAACGGCCATGCCGACGGCGTCGTCGACTGGGTCGAGCATCTCGGCGACCAGAACCACCTGCATGTGACGGTGGGGGCGAAGAAGCTGGTGACGCTGACCGATCCAGACACGTCTTTAGCCAAGGGGGACAAGGTGACGATCCGCTACATCGCGCCGCTCTATTTCGACTCGGACGGGCAAAGACTGATGTAGCCGAGACATCCCAAATATATTCGCATACCGATTGACGGCCGCAGATACGGACTGGACGAAATCCATGAAGCACTTTTTCAACCGCAAGGACACGATCGTCACCGAAGCGCTCGACGGCTTCCTCGCCACGGCGGGATCGGGCGCGCTGGCCCGCCTCGACGGCTACCCCGAGATCAAGGTCGTGCTGCGCGCCGACTGGGACAAGACAAAGGTGGCCGTGGTCTCCGGCGGCGGCGCTGGGCATGAACCCTCGCATGCCGGCTTCGTCGGCGCCGGCATGCTGACGGCGGCGGTCTCCGGCGAGATCTTCGCCTCGCCGAGCGTCGAGGCGGTGCTGGCGGCGATCCGCGCCACGACCGGCCCCGCCGGCTGCCTGCTGATCGTGAAAAACTATACCGGCGACCGGCTCAATTTCGGACTGGCGGCGGAGAAGGCGCGTGCCGAAGGTCTCGCGGTCGAGATGGTGATCGTCGCCGACGACATCGCCTTACCGGACATCGCGCAGCCGCGCGGCGTTGCCGGCACGCTGTTCGTGCACAAGATCGCCGGGCACCTGTCGGAATCCGGCCATGACCTGGCATCGGTTGTCGCGGCGGCGCGTGCGGCGGCCAAGGACATCGTTTCGCTCGGCATCTCGCTTTCCTCCTGCTCGATCCCCGGGCAGGCGCATGAGGAGCGCTTCGGCACGAATGATGGCGAGCTCGGACTCGGCATCCATGGCGAGCCCGGCGTCGAGCGCATCGCCTTGGAGGCCGCCAGCAAGCTGGTCGCCATCATGGCGGAGCGCCTCGCCGCGCGGCTCGATCCGCACAGCCGCTATGCGCTTTTGATCAACAATCTCGGCTCAGTGCCGCCGCTCGAAATGGCGCTGATTGCGAATGCCGTGCTGTCTTCGTCGCTGGCAAAGGCGGCGGCGCTGACGATCGGGCCCGGGCACCTGATGACCGCGCTCAACATGAACGGCTTCTCGCTGTCGCTGATCAGACTGGATGCGGAACGCGAGAAAGCGCTGCTGGCGCCCGTCGGCCCGCATGCCTGGCTGCCGGCAAAGCCGGTTCGCGCGCCGGTCGTCGTGGCGATGGCAAGACCCGCTGCCGGTGCGACCGCAAAGCCCGCCAGCCGCGATGCGGCCGCCGAGCGGCTGATCAAGGCCGTCTGCCAGAAGCTGATCGCGCTCGAAGAGCCGCTCAACGCGCTCGACGCCAAGGCTGGCGACGGCGACACCGGCTCCACCGTTGCGACCGGAGCGCGCAGCATCCTCGAACGCATCGACACGCTGCCGCTTGCCGATCGCGCCGCAACCGCCGCCGCGATCGGCGATACGCTCGGCACCTC
>NZ_RZSB01000282.1:0-6967 GCF_004023285.1 Mesorhizobium sp. M2A.F.Ca.ET.067.02.1.1 | reverse complement strand
ACCATGAATGACGCCGCGAACATGCCCACCAAGAATTTCTGAAGATCCATAGTTGCCCAGCGCCCCAGGTTTTGGCGATTTGGGGGGCTTTCAAGTCAGCCGTTGAAAGAACCCGCCGCTCCATTTGCGGAGCGGCGAGGCCCCCCTTCGTCGGGGTGATGATTGACCCCGGCATTGCTGCACTGCAATTGCGGTGCCAGACCCATTGACCCATTACGGGACGCCTCTGCCAATGGCGCAAGGCCGGATCGCCGATTAATATTAACTGTGACTAATATGCCACCCGGGGAATCTCATGGCGACGATACGGTTGATGGCAACACTCCCGCGCGTAGCAGACGATCAAAATCTCTCCTGACCTTCCGCGACGTCTCCTTGAGATGCGCTTCCAGCACAGCGAAATCCGGCAGGTCGGTGACCGCCAGCAGCAGGTCCGAGAGGCCCGGCGGGACATCGTCGCGCTGGAACTCGCCGGTGAGGCAAAGCCTGATCATCTGGGTCAGGGCCAGATAAAGCCGGTAGGCTTCGCCAAGCTCTTCGCGGATGTCGCCCCCCGCGAAACCCGGAGCCAACCGCGCCAGAATGTCGGCCGTCGCCGTCACCCGGCGGCCGGGCTCGACATTGCCGGTGATGGTCGCGACCTGGGCGATGAATTCCAGATCAATGAGCCCTCCCGGGATCAGCTTGATGTCCCAGAGGTCGCGCGGCGGCTTTTCCTTTTCGATCAGCGCGCGCATCTCCGAGGCTTCGGCTTTCACCTTGGCGGCATCGCGCGGCTGCGCCAGAACCGCTGCCACCTCTTCGTCGAGCTCGGCGCAGAGTTCGGCATCGCCGCCGATGGCACGCGCCCTCGCCAGCGCCATGTGCTCCCAGGTCCAGGCATCCTGGCGCTGATATTTCTTGAACGCGTCGATATGGGTGGCGACCGGCCCCTTGTTGCCGGAGGGGCGCAGGCGAAGGTCGAGTTCATAGAGCACACCTTCGGCGGTCGGCGCCGAGACGGCGGCGATCAGGCGTTGCGTCATGCGGGTATAGTAGTGCGACGGCGCCAGCGGCTTGTCGCCGTCGGACTCTTCGGCATCCGCGTCATGGTCATAGAGCAGGATAAGGTCCACATCCGAACCGGCGGTGAGCTCGCGGCTGCCGAGCTTGCCCATGCCGAGCAGCGCCACCCTGCCCCCGGCGATGCTGCCGTGGCGCAGCGCGAATTCGGCGATCACCGCTTGAAGCGCCGCCTCGATGGTGAGGTCGGCGAGATCGGAAAAGGCACGCCCCGCCCGCGCCGGATCGATCGAGCCGGCCAGCAGGCGCACGCCGATCAGGAACTTCTGCTCGGAAGCGAAGATGCGCAGGCGATCGAGCACGTCCTCATGGCGTGGTCGCCCTCGATGAAGGCGGCAAGGCGGGCCGAAAGATAGGCGCGATCCGGCAATTCGGTGAGCAGCGCCGGGTCGAGCAGCCCGTCAAAAACATGCGGGCGGCGCGTGATGATGGCCGCCAGCCGTGGGGCAGCGCCCATGATCGTCGCCATCAGCTTGAGCAGCGCCGGGTTCGATTGCAGCAGCGAGAAGAGCTGGATGCCCGCTGGCAGGCCGGCAAGGAACTCGTCGAAGCGGATCAGCGCCTCGTCGGCGCGTCGCGTCTGGCCAAAGGCTTTGAGCAGCGCCGGCGTCAGTTCGGTCAGCCGCTCACGCGCTTCGGCAGACTGGGTGACGCGGTAGCGGCCGAAATGCCAGCCGCGGATGACCCGACAGATGTCGCTCGGCCGCTGAAAGCCCAGGCGATGCAAGGTCTGCAGCGTGTCAGGATCGTCGACATCGCCGGTGAAGACCAGATTGCCGATACCGGCCGACAGTTCGGGAGCGGTTTCGAACAGCGCCGCGTAGTGGCGCTCGACCTGCTGCAACGAGGCGCGGAAAGCCTGCGTGAAGTCCGCCTCGCCGGCAAAACCCAGCATCAGGGCGATGCGTTTCAGCCCCTCGTCGCTGTCGGGCAGGATATGCGTCTGCTCGTCCGCCACCATCTGGATGGCGTGCTCGACACGGCGCAGGAACCAGTATTGCCGGGTCAGCGCATCGCGCGCATCGGCGGTGATCCAGCCGCGCGCGGCGAGCGCGCCCAGCATCGGCACCGTCTCGCGGCCGCGCAGCTCCGGGAAGCGGCCGCCGGCGATGAGCTGCTGGGTCTGGACGAAGAACTCGATCTCGCGAATGCCGCCGCGGCCGAGCTTCACATTGTGGCCCTTCACCGCGATCTCGCCATGACCCTATGGGCATGGATCTGGCGCTTGATCGAGTGGACGTCGGCGATCGCGGCATAGTCCATGTATTTGCGCCAGACATAGGGCTGCAATTCCTTGAGGAAGGCGGCGCCGGCGGCAAGGTCGCCGGCAACTGGGCGCGCCTTGATCATGGCGGCGCGCTCCCAGTTCTGGCCGCGCGCCTCATAATAGCGAAGCGCTGCCTCGACCGGGATCGCCAGCGGCGTCGAGCCTGGATCGGGACGGAGCCTGAGATCGGTGCGGAAGACATAGCCGTGCTCGGTGCGGTCCTGCAGGATGCGCACGAGACGGCGGGTGAGCCTGGAGAACAGCTCGGTCGCATCGAGCGGATCGATGACGGCGGGCGCTTCCGGATCGAAGAAGACGACGAGATCGATATCGGAGGAAAAATTCAGCTCATGCGCGCCGAGCTTGCCCATGCCGAGCAGGATCCAGCCTGAATCCTTTGCTGGCATCGCCGGCTTCGGCAGCTTGAGCTTGCCTTGCCGGTGCGCGTCGAGCAGCAGGAAATCGACGGCGGCGTTTGTACAGGCGTCCGCGAGATCGCTGAGGCGGCGCACCGTCACAGAGGTCTCCGCCTCGCCCGAAAGATCGGCCAGCGCGATCAGGAAATGGGCTTCCGTCTTCCATTGCCGCAGCGCCATCATCAGGCTCGATTCGGAGGCCTCGTCCGCCTTGGCCGCGCCGCCGATCGCTTCGCCGATGGCGGCGAGCCGCGCTTCTACCGTCTCTTCGAACAGCGTCTCGAGAATTGCCGGCCGGCGGCGCGCCACATCGCGGAGGAAGGGCGAGAGATCGAAGACGGCCGCCAGCAGGTCCGGCAGCGGCCCCTCGCCCGCCAGGAACGCGGCGAGGCGGGAAAGCCCCTCCTCCTCGACGGCGTCGGCGATTTCCGACAATTCGCGCCGGGCGTGTTTCGCGTCCAAAGGCTGGAGCGCCAATGTGGGGCTAAGCCGGAACTCGGATTCGATCTTCTTCTTCGCCATTTGTCCGAACCATCAATGCGTCTCCCGCAACGGAAAACTCATGACCACGGACAATCCTGGATTGGCGGGCAAAAGATCAAGCCTGCCGTTGTGGAAAGTCATGATGGCCTTGGCGAGGCTGAGGCCGAGGCCCGAGCCCGGCTGCGAGCGGCTCTTTTCCAGGCGCACGAAGCGCTCGGTGGCGCGGGCACGATCGGCGTCGTCGGGAATGCCGTGGCCATTGTCGGTGACGGTAAGCTTGATTTCGCTTCCGGCGCGCTCCAGCGCCACACGCACTCTCGGCGTCTCGGCGGCGTCGGTCGAGTATTTGATGGCGTTGTCGACGATGTTGGACAGCGCCTGACCGATCAGCTCGCGGTTGCCGTTGATCGTGAAGGCCTCGGGGACGGTCGCCTCCAGCGTGACACCCGCTTCCTCCGCCACCGGCTCGTAGAGCTCGACGACGTCGCTCACCGTTGCGGCGAGATCGACCGGACCGGTCTGTTCCGAGGAATAGCCGGCCTCCAGTCGCGAGATCATCAGTATGGCGTTGAACGTCTTGATGAGCTGGTCGGACTCCGCGATCGTGCCTTCCAGCGCCTGGCGGTAGTCTTCCGTCTTGTGCCTGCCGGCAAGCGTCGCCTCGGCGCGGTTGCGCAGCCTGGTCAGCGGCGTCTTCAGATCATGGGCGATGTTGTCGGAGACCTGCTTCAGCCCCTCATTCAGCATGGCGATTCTGGCCAGCATCGCATTGAGGTTTTCCGACAGGCGGTCGAATTCGTCGCCGGCGCCGGTGACCGGCAGCCGTCCGCTGAGGTCGCCGCCCATGATGCGGCGGCTGGCATCGGACACGCTGTCGATGCGTTTCAGCGCGGCGCGCCCGACGAAGAACCAGATCAGGAGCCCGCCCAGGCCCATCATGCCGAGCGCCAGCGTCAGCGCCCGGCTGATGACGGCGCGGAAGCGCTCGGGCTCGCCGAGGTCGCGGCCGACCAGCATGATCATCTGGTTTGGCAGTCGCAGCACCAAGGCGATGGCGTTGTGGCCCTTTTCGCCTGGCGACTGGGGAGTGCTGTTGTCGCCGGCCTGGGGCGCGGGCTGGTCGGTAGCTCCACTGCGCAACCGGTCGAGCTCGCCTTCGCCGAAGCGCTGGTAGGAGAAGGGCTCGGTCGTCCAGCCCTCGGTCTCGATGACGCCGGGCTCCAGGCTCTGCACGTTGCCGGTCAGGATCTGGCCGTTGGCGTCGGCGATGAGATAGAGGTTGGCGCCGGGCTGGCGCGAGCGGTTTTCGACGACGCGCACCAGCACGGGCAGGCCGCCGCGCTGATAGGCACGGGCGAGGCCCAGCACCTCGTCGTTGATGGTCTCCTGCGTCTGCGCGGTCAGCATGCGCGCCGACAGCGACGTCATGTAGAAGACGAGCAGCACCGCGCAAAGCGCGAAAAGCAGAAGATAGAGCGCCGAGAGCCGGGCCGCCGTCGTCTTCATGATGGCCGGCAGGGAAAGAGCCATTTGCGGGCTCTAGATCAGGATGACGATTGGTTGAATCGTCATCCTGATCTAACCCTTTGTTGTAGCATGATCTTCTCCGAAAACCGGTTCCCACTTTTCGGGATCATGCTCTAGCCGCCCTTCAGCATGTAGCCGGCGCCGCGGATCGTGTGCAGGATCGGCTTGTCGAAGCCTTTTTCGATCTTGCCGCGCAGGCGCGAGACATGGACGTCGATGACGTTGGTCTGCGGATCGAAATGATAGTCCCAGACATTTTCCAGAAGCATCGTGCGGGTCACCACCTGGCCGGCATGGCGCATCAGATATTCGAGCAGCCGAAACTCGCGCGGCTGCAGCGTGATCTCGCGCCCCGCCCGCTTGACCGAATGCGACAGCCGGTCGAGTTCGAGGTCGCCGACACGATACACAGTCTCGGATTCGCGCGCGCCGGCACGGCGGTTCAGCACCTCGACACGGGCCAGCAATTCGGAAAAGGCGTAGGGCTTGGTGAGATAATCGTCGCCGCCGGCGCGCAAGCCGGTGACGCGGTCGTCGACCTCGCCCAGGGCGGACAGGATCAAAACCGGCGTGGTGTTGCCGCGCGAGCGAAGCGCGGCGATCACCGACAGGCCGTCACGGCGCGGCATCAGGCGGTCGACCACCATCACGTCATAGTCGCCGGCGTCGGCCAGCGCGAAGCCGGTCTCGCCGTCGCCGGCGACATGGGCGGTGTGGCCCGCCTCGGCGAAGGCTTTCTGCAAGTAGTCCGCCGCCTCGCGATCGTCTTCCATGACGAGAATCTTCATGGAGCCGTTATACGCGATTTCATCGGAGGTTTGAGGGGCAGTCATTGCGTCCTGCTTTGCCTTCATTAGTCGCATGTCTTCTTCCCAAAACCGGCAACCACTTTTGGGCGACATGCGATAAAGCGGCAGCGGGTGATGGGAAACCCGCTGCCGCCAGGAGCGAAACACGGTGACTGACTTACGTGCTCGGCCCCATGTTTCCCCACGGCGGCTCGGGGGTGTTGATACCGCCATGGGGAAAGCTGAACGTCTTCTAGTGGCGCATGGTCCTTTCCGAGAACCCCCATGGGATTTCCGGGGTCATGCGCGGCATGTCAGCCCTTGCCGACCGGCAGCGCGACGAAGCGGTTCGAGTCGTCGCGGGTGATCTGCATCAGCACGGCCTTGCGGCCGGCCTTGGCGGCATCGGTCATCGCCTTGGAGACGTCGTCGGTGGTGTTCACCTCGTTCGAATTGATCGAGGTGATGACGTCGCCGGGCTGGATGCCGCGGTCGGCCGCGTCGCTGTCGGGATCGACATCGGTGACCACGAGTCCCTTGCCGTTTTCGGCCTTGGTGACGGTCAGGCCGAGATCGGCAAGCGTGTCGGGCTTGGCGGCAGGCGCCGACTGCTTGCTGTTGTCGTCGTTCGAGGCCTGCTTGTCGCTCGCGGGCAGCGTGCCGAGATCGACCTTGACCGTCTCGTCCTTGCCGTTACGCCAGACCGTGACATCGACCGATTTGCCCGGCGCAAACGCACCGATCATGCGGGCGAGTTCCTTCGGCGAGGCGACGTCCTTGCCGTCGACCTGGGTGATGACATCCCCGGCGGTGATGCCCGCCTTCTTGCCCGGACCTGCGTCCTGGGCGCCCGACACCAGCGCGCCCTTGTCCGACTTCAGGCCGAGCGACTCGGCGATGTCGGAGGTGACCGGCTGGATCTCGACGCCGAGCCAGCCGCGCTGGACGGAGCCGCTCTTCATCAGGTCCTGGACGACCTGCTTGGCGGTCAAGGCCGGGATGTCGAAGGCAATGCCGACGCTGCCGCCCGACGGCGAGAAGATGGCGGTGTTGATGCCGATCACCTGGCCGTTGAGGTTGAAGGTCGGACCGCCCGAATTGCCGCGGTTGACCGACGCGTCGATCTGGATGAAGTCGTCGTAGGGGCCGGCGCCGATGTCGCGGCCGCGGGCCGAGACGATGCCGGCGGTGACGGTGCCGCCAAGGCCGAACGGATTGCCGACGGCAACCACCCAGTCACCGATGCGGACCTTGGAATCGTCGGCAAAGTCGACATAGGTGAACTTGTTGCCGCCGCCATCGACCTTGAGCACGGCGAGGTCGGTGCGCGGATCGGTGCCGATCAGCTTGGCGTCGAGTTCCTTGCCGTCATTGGTGACGACGGTGAAGTCCGAGCCTTCCGACACGACATGGTTGTTGGTGAC
>NZ_RZSB01000281.1:0-6979 GCF_004023285.1 Mesorhizobium sp. M2A.F.Ca.ET.067.02.1.1 | reverse complement strand
CCTAGAACCGGTTCAGCAGCGAAAACAGATGGGAGGAGCAACCAGATGCCTGTCCCGGCGTTGAGTGACAGCAGCCGGCTCACGAGGCCGCAAGCCGTGGGCCGCCGCGAAATGCTCTTTGGGAGCCGCGCTCATGCCTCCACTGGTGCTCTTTGTTATCAAGAACCTCGCCATCGGGGCGATCATCGGGTTGGCCGTGGCGTGCTGGCTCCTGGCTTTCGGCACACTCGGCAGCCATCTGTCGTCGGGCGCGGGCGACTATGTGGCTGCCGGGATGATCGCCTATTCGATGGCGTCTTGCTTCGGGATGGGATTCCTGGCCACGGCCTTGATGTTTCTGGAGTAAGCCGTCTGCCCAACGCCGATGTCCCGAGGGCAACTACCCGGCGCCTGGCCATAGGCCTGCCGCTCACCGCAACGGCCGCCGGTAACCCGCCCCTACCTTTCCGCAAATGCCCTTGCGAACGAATCCATCATCGGCCGCACCAGATATTCGAAGAAGGTCCGGTCGCCGGTGCTGATGAAGGTGTCGACCGGTGCGCCGGGATAAAGCTGTTCTCGCTTCACGCCGGGCGGCAGGGCATCGGCGATCTTCAGCCTGGCGCGGAAATAGGGCTCGTGGGTGGTTTCGTCGATCAGCCGGTCGGCTGAGATCTCGCTCACCGTGGCCGGCACCTCTGGCGTGAGCCGCGTGTTGAGCGCCGACAGCCTGAGCTTCGCCTTCTGGCCGACATGCACCTGGTCGATGTCCCTAGGCCTGAGCTTTGCGTCCACCACCAGGCCGGATGACGTGGGCAGGATCTCCATGATCTTCTCGCCGGGCGCGACCACGCTGCCTTGCGAATTATAGGTGGAGGACACGACGATGCCCGCCGCCGGCGCGGTGATCGTCGTGCGCTTCAGCACGGCTTGCGCGGCGCGCATCTGCTCCTCGATGTCGGCGAGGTTGGTGCGCACGTCGTCGAGCTTGGTCAGCGCCTCCTCGACGCGCTGCGTGGTGGCGCGCTCGGTCTGCGCTTCGGCCTCCGCGATCTGCGTGTTGGCGGAGGCAAGGTACGCCGCCAGCGCGCCGGCCTGGCCGACAAGGTCGGCCTCCGAGCGCAGCAGCTGCGAATATTCGGTGCGGTTGGTGAGGCCCTTGCTGAGAAGGTCGGTCTTGATACCGAGTTCCTTCTTCACCACCTCGGTCTGCTGCTCGATGGCCGCCTTCTGCGCGTTCAGGCCCTTGACCGACTCGCGATGCATGGCGACCCGCTGCGCCAGGATCGACTGCTCCGAGCGGAAGCGCGCAAGCCTTGCGTCGAACTCCTTCTGCTGTTCGCGGATCAGGTTCTGGAACTCCGGCTGGAACGGCGCCGGCGCGGGCTCGCTGATCGGCGCCAGCCGGTCCAGCCCGTCGCGCTCGGCCTCCAGCCGCGCGGCATTCGCCTTGAGCGCGATCCACTGCCTCGTTAGCCGGTTGAGATCGGCCTCCGGGGCGGTCCGGTCGAGCAGGATGAGCTCCTGGCCTTCGCGCACGCGGTCGCCTTCATGCACAAGCAATTGCCTGATGATGCCGCCCTCGCGATGCTGGATCAGGATGTTGCCGCCCGTGGCCGCGATCGTGCCTTGCGTGATCACCGCGCCGGCCAAAGGCGCCTGAGCCGCCCAGGTGCCGAAGCCGCCGACCAGCAGGGCGATCGCCGCGTAACCGGCAAAGGCTGTGCGCCGGAAATCGGTGCGCGGGCGGTCGTGGAAGCTGAGGCTTGGCGCGGACATCGCCTACGACCCGCGGCGGATGGTCTGCGAGGCGCGGATGACCGGAGCGAACGATCCCGTCACCACCGTGCTCCGCTGCGCGCCTGGTTGCCGCAGCACCTCGGCGCTCGGTCCGAACGCCTCGATGACGCCGCCGCGCAGGACCATCACGCGGTCGCAGGCCGCTGCGATCGAAGGGCGATGCGTGATGACGATCGTGGTGACGCCCGCCGCGCGCGCGGCCGCCAGCACCGCTTCGAGCGCCGTTTCGCCGGCGCCATCGAGATGCGTGCTCGGCTCGTCCAGCACCAGGATGCGCGGATTGCCGTAGAAGGCGCGCGCCAGCCCGATCCGCTGCCGCTCGCCGCCCGACAGCGTCCCGGCGACCATCGTCTGGTAGCCGTCGCGCAGCGAAAGGATCAGCTCATGCGCCTCGGCGCGTCTTGCCGCCTCGATGATCGCCGCGTCGTCCGCGCCTGCCTCGAAGCGGGCAATATTCTCGCTGACCGAGCCGGGGAAAAGCTCCACCTCCTGCGCCAGATAGCCGATATGCCGGCCAAGCTGGCTCTCGTCCCAGGTCCTGAGCTCGGCGCCGTCGATCCGGACCGAGCCGCCGCTCGGCTGAGTCGCCCCGACAAGCAGCCGCGCCAGCGTCGATTTGCCGGCGCCGCTCGGGCCGACGATCGCCACTGCTTCGCCGGGCTGAATCGCGAAGCTCAGCCGCTTCAGGATCGGCTCGGCGCCGAACGTCGCATTCGGCCCGATGAAGAAAAGATCCTGCGCGGCAATCGCGCCGGCCGGATCGGGCAAGGTTAGTTTGCTTGCTTGTGCCGGCTGCGCCGCAAGCGCGACCTGCAGCCGCGTCCAGGCGCGCCTGGCCTCGCCGATCTGTCGCCACGAACCGATCAGCTGGTCGAGCGGCTGCAGCGCGCGCGACGACACCAGCGAGGAGGCGAAGATCATGCCGGCCGTCATCTCGCCCTTCAGCACCAGCCAGGCGCCGGCGCCGAGGATCGCCAGCTGCAGAATCATGCGCAGCGCCCTGGAAGTGCCGCTGAAGATCGCATTGGCGCTGGCCGAGCGGTCATGCAGCACGAGCGCCTCCGCCACATGCCGTCCCCATGCGCGCGCGGCGTTTTCCACCATCCCCATGGCGCGCAGCGTCTCGGCGTTGCGGGCAAAGGCCTGCTCGGCCCGGCTGGCCAGAGCCGAGCGCTCCGCGGAGAGCGCATCGTTCCTGCCGATGGCAAGCTGGTTGGCCACGACCAGCACGACCAGCAGCGCGGTGCCGCCGAGCGTCACCCAGAACAGCACCGGATGGATGAGGTAGAGCAGGCCGAGGAAGACCGGCGCGAAGGGCAGGTCGAACAGCACCGCCACACCGCGCGAGCGGATGAAGGCGCAGACCGCGGCGAGGTCGGCGAGCGGCGACGGCCCGCTCCGGTCGCCGAGCGAAGCGGCGAAAACCGTCGCGCCCAACCTGTCATTGACGGTGGCGGCGATGCGCTGCGTGTAGACGGCGCGGACGGCGTCGAGAAAGCCGAGGAAGCCGAGCGCCGCGACTGCGATGACCGACAGATAGACCAGCGTTTCGACGCTGGAGGAGGGCAGCACCCGGTCATAGACCTGGAGCAGGTAAAGCGGGACCACCAGCAGCAGCAGGTTGATCAGCAGCGAGAACAGGCCGACATCGCTGACCGCGCGCAGGAACACGCCGCGCAGGGAAACGGGCCGCAAGCTGGTCGGAGGGCGCTCTCGCGACATTGCCCTGGACGCCTAGGCTGTGTGTTCGGCCGTGACGTTCAAATGGCTCTGCTGCAGTTCGTCCAGCGTGTAGGCGTGAATGTAGTCGATCTTCATCTGGGCCGGCGTGGCGAGATGATCCGGCGGCGCGCCGGCCTGGCCGCCGACCGCGAGATCGACCAGCATGTACATCGGCTTGTTCATGTCCGACGGGGTTGCCGCTTGCGCGACCTGCACGCCGTCATAGGTCCAGACCAGCTTGTCCGGCGTCCACAACAGGCCGTAGGTGTGGAAGCCGGCGGTATCCATGACGTTCACCGTGGATCCGACCGTCGTGTGCTGGCCCGTCTCGAGGGTATGCGCCGTCATCAGCAGCGAATTCGGCTTTTGGCCATACATCTCCACCACGTCGAGTTCCGGCGGCCACGAACCGTCTTCCGGCAGCAGCCAGAAGGCCGGCCAGGCGCCGGCGTTTTCCGGCAGGTCGGCGCGCATTTCGAAATAGCCATAGGTCTGCGAGAACGAGTCATGCGTGGTGAGCAAGCCGGAGGTGTATTCGTAATTGTTGATCAGCGGCTTGATGTCGGCCGGCGCCTGCGCCGCGGTGATGGTGAGCACGCCATTGTCGATGCTGAACGGATGCACCGAGCTGGTCGGCGCGTAATTGGCGTCGATATACCATTGCAGCTCGTTGTTCCGGGTCAGCGTGCTGCCGTTCGCCGCGCCCCACCAGAAGTTGGTGTCCCAAGTGCCGCCCTGGCTATTGTTGAGGTTCAGCGTGTTGAACTCGTCGCTGAAGGACAGCGTCATGCCGGACTTGTCGATCGGCAGCTGGAACTGGCTGGGCTGGAACTTGTCGATGGTCGTGTTCTTGAATTCGAGGATCTCGCCCGATCCGAGGTTCAGCACCACATTCGGCCCCGCCTGGATCATGCTGTCGTGGATGGCGGCGAAGGTAGTGAAGCCGTAGCCATCGAGCCGCACGGTGTCGTTCGCGGCGAAATTGACGATGGAGTCGCTGCCATTGCCCTTGGCGATGATGAAAGTGTCGGCGCCGCCGCCGCCGCCATCGATCAGCACATCGTTGCCCGCGCCGCCGTCCAGGGTCTGGCCGCCGCCCTTGGCGGTGATGATATTGTCCAGCGCATTGCCGAAGGCATAGTTGTGGGCGTTGGTGACGACGAGGTTCTCGACATTGTTGGGCAGCGTGTAGCTCATCCATGTGTTGATGGTGTCGACGCCCTGGCCGGCGTACTCGACCACTTTGTTGCTCGCCGAATAGAGGTAATAGATGTCGTCGCCTTGGCCGCCATACATGGTGACGTTGACGCCGCTGGAGGCCCAGATGGAGTCGTTGCCGCTGCTGCCGTTGAACGTCCCGGGCGAGGACGCCGAAAACCAATGGTTGGAAGCGCCGCTATAATAAAGAGGAACGCCTATCGCGTTGACGACGAAGCTCATCGGACACTCCTTCCTGGGTGGTGGCTGACTTTCAGGCCAACCTGCAAAGCCGGCCTATGGTTCCAAGGAATCGCGTCACAGTACAGTAAAAATTGCCATTCATCGATTAATGATTAGAAATGATTATGATAAGGTGTATCTAATGCAATTTAAGCGCGATAATTACACCTCGAATTACCCAATTTTACTCAATATTGCGAGACTCATGCCAAAATATTGGGCAGAATGCTGCTCGTGATCGCAATTGACCAGCGCGGCGCCCGCGATGAACGAGGGTTGAGTCGCCAAGCGCGACGGTGGACATTCGAGCCGGAAACCCGATCGCAGCACCAACGTCCTATCCCCGTCACAAAGCGGCACGGTAGCCGCGGGGCGAAAAATTTGACAGCCTCTGTCGGATCGGCTGGAGGCCGCCCGTCCTTGGGGCATCGATCAACGAAACCAGAGAGGATATCGAGACATGCCGAGCACCATCCACCTGCACCGCGTCCTGGCGACCAAGCCGGAGAAGGTCTATCGCGCATTCGTCGAGGCCGACGCGCTGGCCAAGTGGCTGCCGCCGAACGGCTTCACCTGCACGGTGCATGAGTTCGAGGGCAAGGTCGGCGGCGCCTACAAGATGTCCTTCCGTAACTTCACCACCGGCGGCAGCCATTCCTTCGGCGGCGAATTCGTCGAGCTCGTCCCGGGCGAGCGCCTGCGCTACACCGACCGCTTCGACGATCCCAATTTGCCGGGCCAGATCGAGGTGACGGTGACCTTGAAGAAAGTGTTGGTGGGCACCGAGATCAACATCACCCAGGCCGGCATACCGGACGCCATCCCCGCCGAGGCCTGCTATCTCGGCTGGCAGGAATCGCTGCGCAACCTGGCCAAGCTCGTCGAGCCGGAGATCAATCAATAGTCCCGGGCAAACCGGCGCGGTTGCCGTGATCCTCCCGCCTGGAATTGCGTCAAACCGAAAAACGTGGCGGCCGGGTTCCCGGCCGCCGCGTTCCCCAAGGTAAGCAATATTTCACCAAGCGCTGATAAAAGCCGCTGCCATGGATCGCAACAAGAACAACGACCTCTTTGTCCTGATGGCCGCGCTTGCCGCCATCGCGATCTACAACATTGCCTGCGGCATCAAGATGGGCGAAGTCCGAGGCAAGCTGCACTGGGTCGCGCTCTCGGATGATCCGACACGGTTCTGGAATATCGTGGTCGGCAATTCGATCGTCCTGGTGGGCTCGATAGCCTTCCTATGCGTTCTGTGGGTGATCAATTCACGCAAGCCGGGATGATCTGAGGCGGCGTCCTCGCCACCCTCATATCGCCCTTGTGATGCCCCCATCCACGCGAATGTTCTGTCCGGTGATGTAGGCCGCCCCGTCCGAAGCCAGGAACGAGATCGTCGCGGCGATCTCTTCCGACGTGCCGTAGCGCTTCATCGGCACACTGTCGCGGCGCTCGTTCGTCGTCGGCAGGCTGTCGATCCAGCCGGGCAGCACATTGTTCATGCGGATGTTGTCGGCCGCATAGGTGTCGGCGAAGATCTTGGCGAAGGCGGCAAGCCCGGCGCGCGCCACGGCCGAGGTTGGGAACATCGGGCTCGGCTCGAACGCCCAGGCGGTCGAGATGTTGATGATGACGCCTGATTTCTGCTTCTGCATCACCGGCGTCACCAGCCGGGTCGGGCGCACGGCGTTGAGGAAATAGGTGTCGATGCCCTTGTGCCAGTCCTCGTCGCTGATCTCGATGATCTGCGCGCGCGGCCCGTGGCCGGCGCTGTTGACCAGCACGTCGATGCGGCCCCAGCGCTCCAGCGCGCCGTCCGTGAGGCGCTTCATCATTCGACTGGTTGGAGCCGGTGACGCCGAAGCCGCCGAGTTCCTTGCCCAGCGCCTCGCCCTTGCCGGAGGAAGAGAGCACGCCGACCTTGAACCCGTCGGCCGCCAGGCGCTTCGCCGCCGCCGCCCCCATGCCGCTGCCGCCCGCCGTCACCAGAGCTACTTTTTCGCCTGCCATGTCACTGTCCACTCGTTGGAATTGTTGAAAG
>NZ_RZSB01000280.1:0-7009 GCF_004023285.1 Mesorhizobium sp. M2A.F.Ca.ET.067.02.1.1 | reverse complement strand
GACATCTCCAATTTCGCCAAATACGAAGTGAAGGGCCCGGGCGCGGAAGCCTGGCTGAATGCGCTCTTCGCCAACCGGATGCCGGCTAAGGTCGGCAACTCCTGCCTCACGCCGCTGATCGGCAAGCGCGGCGGCATCGCCGGCGACTTCACCGTGACCAGACTGGCGGAGGACGAGTTCATGGTGATCGGCTCGGGCATGGCCGAGCGTTTTCATCAGCGCTTCTTCAAATCGGTGCCGCTGCCCGAAGGCACAACCTTCCGCTCGCGCACCGAGGAGCTCGGCGGCTTCAATGTCGCCGGACCGAAATCGCGCGAATTGCTGCAGCGGCTCACCAATGACGACCTGTCGAACGAGGCCTTCCCCTTCATGCGCTCGCGTCAGATCACCGTGGCCGGCGTCGATGTCGTGGCGCTCAGGGTCTCCTTCACCGGCGATCTCGGCTGGGAGCTGCACTGCAAGGCTGCCGACCAGGTCGAGCTCTACAGCGCGCTGCTCAAGGCGGGCGCGGAAGTCGGCGCCGGGCCGGTCGGCTCGCGGGCGCTGATGTCGCTGCGCGTCGAGAAGGGCTACGGCAGCTGGAGCCGCGAGTACTCGCCGGAATACTGGCCGCAGGAGGTCAAGCTCGATCGCCTGATCAAGACGGACAAGGACTTTCTCAATCGCGACGCCTATCTCGCCGTCGCCGAGAAGCCGGCGCGGGACGAGCTCATCATGCTTTCCGTCTCGGCCAAGGATGCCGACGCCACCGGTGGCGAGCCGATCTTCCTGCCGGACGGCACGCCGATCGGCCAGGTGTCGTCGGGAGCCTATGGCTATTTTGTTGAGCAATCGCTGGCGATGGGCTACGTCAAGGCAGGAACCGCCAAGGCCGGCGACAAGGTGACCGTCGCCATACTAGGCAGGCCCCATGATGCGGTGCTGCTCGCGCATCCGCCCTTCGACCCGGAGGGCAAGCGGCTGCGGTCGTAGGGGCAGCCGTCGCCTGAGACCGCCAGGCGGCGATTGCCGCCGGCCGCCTCAGCCGCCGAAGCGGCTCAGCCAATGGCGGGCGATGTCGGAGCGGCGGCAGACCCAGATATCGGGATTGGCGGTGATCTTGTCGAGGAAGCGCTCCAGGCCGATCATGCGGCCGGGACGCGCAGCCAGCCGGCAATGCAGCGACACCGTCATCACGCGCGGTGTCTTCTGGCCTTCTTTCAGCAGCCAGTCGACGCCGTCGCTGACATAGTCGAAGAACTGGCTGCCGGTCTCCAGACCGGAGCCGCGCGAAAAGCGGCTGTCGTTGTTGTCGAAGCTGTGCGGCACGACCAGATGCCGCTTGCCGCCGACATCGACGAAATAGGGCAGGTCGTCATTGTAGTCGTCGCAGTCGAACAGGAAGCCGCCATGCTCGACGACCAGGCTTCTGGTGTTGAGGCTTGGCCGGCCGGTGTACCATCCGAGCGGATCGATGCCGGTGATCTTACGGACCGCGTCCACCGTCATGGCGATATGCTGGCGCTCTTCCTCTTCGCTGAGGGGCGCGTAGTCGATCCAGCGCCAGCCATGGCAGACGATGTCGCTGCCGAGTGCCGCGATCGCCTTGCCCGCGGCTGGGTTGAGCTCCAGCGCGCGGCCGACGATGTAGAAGGTCGGGATGACGCCCTTGTCCCGGAACAGCGAGATCAGCCGCCACACGCCGACGCGCGAGCCGTATTCATAGAGCGATTCCATGTTGCGGTTGCGCAAGCCGGGAACGGCCGGCGACACGGCAAGGTCGGACAGGATCGCCTCGGAAACACCGTCGCCTTCGCCGATCGAGTATTCCGCGCCTTCCTCGTAGTTGACGACGATGTTGAGCGCCAGTTTCGCGCCGTCCGGCCATTCAGCCTGCGGAGGCCGCTCGCCATAGCCGATGAAGTCGCGGGCGGGCAGATACGGCATGTCTGACGTCACGTCTTGAAATCCCCTCGGATGAAGCCCTTACCAGCATTGCCGGCCGCGCAGGGCGGTCAGGATATGCAGCGTGCGATCCATGACGTCCTGCGGCCCGATCGTGATGCGCAGGCAATCGACCAGGCCGTAGCCGGAGAGGCCGCGCACGATGATGTCGGCGCCGCGCAAAGCATTGTCGGCCGCCGCCGCTGCCGCCGTGTCTCCAAAGCGGACCAGGACGAAATTCGTCCGGCTTTCCGGGACCTCGTAGCCGGCCGCCCGCAAGCCTTGCGCGAAGCGGTCGCGAATGTCCGATGTGCTCGCCACCGTCGCGCGCATATGGGCCTGGTCCTCGACGGCCGCGACGGCCATGGCAAGGCTGACCGTCGAGACCTGGTTTGAGTTCTGCATCTTGCGCACCTCGGCGGCGATCTGGGGTGCGAACAACCCCCAGCCGACGCGCGCGCCGGCCAGCCCGTATGCCTTGGACAGACTGCGCAGGACGACGGTGTCGCCGCGCCCGGCCAGCGCGAAGATTGCCTGCGGATCCTGGTCGTCGAATTCGCCATAGGCCTGGTCGATCATCAGGAGAACGTCGCCGGGAAGCGCCGCGCGCAGGCGCAGCAGCTCGGCGTTTTTAATGCGCGTGCCGGTCGGGTTGCCCGGATTGCAGACGAAGACGATGCGCGCCGCCGGCGTGAGAGCCGCCAGGATGGCGTCGATCGAGACCTCAAAGTCGCGCTCGGCCGCCTTGACATAGGCCGCCCCAACACGCGCGGCCGCCGAGGCGACGAAATTATAGGCGTAGCTGGTGGCGAGCACGTCGGCGCTCGGACCGGCGAAGGCCGCAATGGTGCAGGCGATCAGCTCCATCGAGCCGGCGCCGCACAGGACAAGGTCGCGCTCGACGCCGTAGGTTTTTGCGATGGCCTCGCGCAGCAAGGTCCAGTCTGGGTCTGGATAAAGATGGCTGCGCGCCACGGCATCGCGGCCGGCCTCGATCGCCTTGGGGCTGGGCGGGAAGGCGCTCTCGTTCTGCGCCAATGTCGGCCGGTCATAGCCGCCGAAATTCGCCAGCGCGAAAGCGGACATGGCCTCGATATGGGCGGCGGCTTTCAAGGGCACGGCATAAAGGTCCGGCTATCGGCTTGTCGACAAGGTGTTGCGAAGGAAGGCTAAGGCAGGGCGGCCAAGCGGCAAAGCAAAATTCGCCGGCACAATGGCTATGGGAATTTGGCCCATGCCGGGTTGGTGGCGCCGGTCCTGGCTCCGTTTCCTCAATTAGACGGGCCAGCCAGCTTTGTGCTGCTCAGTGTTTTCGCCAGAGATGGCTACATGTCGTATCGGGGCACCATCTTCGGCGACCGCAGTTCCTGGGCCATTTTTGCCGCCTGGAAGATCGTCATAAGGACGTAGGTCGTTTCACCTTCGGTCGAGTTTATGGCCAAGACCACTCGGCCAATCTCGTCACTCATGGCGCAAGACCAATCCTTGACTGCAATCGCCCGTTTCCCCGCCATGTGCCCCTGCCTTTCCTTCGCGAGGTTATTTGGCGTCGTAAAAACCAGCAATTTGGACTGAATGCCCATTGCGTTGGGCCTAACGTCGTTGGCTAACCAGCAAGCCAGTGCTCCTGAATTTCAGCAGCCCGTGGCTGAATGCAAAAGGAAGGTGCGCTGTCACTGTAATCTTGCAATTGGTTATCGAGATTGTCATCAACTCTGCGCGGCGTTCAGGGTTTAAACGCGTCGCGATTGACGGTGATGGCTGGGGGCTTCCACCCGAAGCCTCCAGGCATATCCAACGCAGCGCTACGGAAACTTCGCTCGACTTCAGCGGTATAGGTGCCGTCGTTCTCGAAACGGTCCCAGAGAATGAAGCCGATAATGAGCGCGATGACGAACAGGGGCCAACGCATCGGACAGTCCCTCAGATGCCCGACCGATATTATCTGCCAGTGGACCCATAAATACAAGCTATTGCTAATATATAGTGACTTGGCGTGACAGCTACCTATGACCGGGAACTAGGACTGGTCGCCAGGTTGCCGGCTGGGCGAATCGCCCAAGTCTGGACTGGGGGCACGAAAATTCCATCGCCGATGCGCCCTCTGCAGGCCGATCCGCTCATCAAAGACGCGATCCATGGTGCCAAGTCTACTCTTCGAGCGGTTCCGGTGTAGATCGGCACCCAGCGAAGTCGAGTTGTATAGATATGCCGCAGATCAGCCGATTTTGGCTGCTCTGAAAAACTCTGAAGATCTTGGAATTGTTGGCTCCCCGGGCCGGATTCGAACCAGCGACCAACCGGTTAACAGAGGGTTTCCAATGCGACTTTCTGGATCAGCGTGCGACACCCTGAATTTCTAAAAATTCTATGGATAACAACTAATTAGCGTTTCATCCTGTCGCGACCTGTCGCAGCCGGTATCGACAAAGCTCGTGGTTTTTTGTAGATTATTCTGTAGATCACTCACGGAACCCGGGTAAACCGGTTGTAGCAAAATTGGTCGCTGGACAGATGCCGAAACTCGAACTCACCGACAAACTCTGCCAGGCCGCCAAGGCCGGTTTCGGCCGAAAAGCCGACTATTTCGATACGACCGTCAAAGGTCTTGTGCTGCGCGTCTCGGCGGGTGGGCAAAAGACTTGGTTCGTGGTTTACGGGCCGCCCGACAAGCGGCAATGGTTGAAGCTCGGCACCTATCCCGAGATACCGCTCGGCACCGACAAGGGTGCTCGCCAGAAGGCCAAGGACACTCGTGCAAGCGTGCAAGAGGGCGGCGACCCTGTGGCCGCCAAGAAGGCGCACGCCGCCTCAATGACCGTCTCTGATTTGGTCGAGAGCTATCTCACCCGCCGGGCATCATCGCGGCGGTCGGTCGATGAGATTGCGCGCCGGCTGCGCAAGAATGTGTCCGGCTATGACGCTGACGGAAAGAAGGTCGAGAAGGCATCATCTGGTTGCATCGGCGAGGTGAAGCTCGCGGACCTGCATCGTCGCGACATCACCAAGGCGATCGACGCGGTGAAGGACCGGGGCGCGGCCGTCGAGGCGAACCGGGTGTTCGAGGATATTCGCGCCATGATCCGATGGGGGCGCGGTCGTGGCGATCTGGACAGCAACTTGACCGAAGGTATGGCGAGGCCGACCGAAACGGTCGAGCGCAACCGCGTGCTGACGGCCGACGAGATCAAGACGATGTGGGCAGCCTTGCCCGAAGCCGACATGCGGGAAAGCACCCGCCGCATTCTGCGCCTGTGCCTGGTTACCGGACAGCGTGTTGGCGAGATCGCCGGCATGGAGCACGGCGAACTGGACTTGACACGCGGCCTTTGGACGATACCAGCCAGGCGCGCGAAGAACGGCCGCGACCATGTTGTCCCGCTGTGCGAAATGGCAATCCGGATCATCGGCGATCAGATCGCAGACGTGAAGGCGCTGTCGGAGCGCAAGGGTAGGGCGGTACCGCATTTCGTTTTTCCTGGACCGGGCGCCCGTGCAGCCGTCACCGGCGCATCTGTCCCGAAGGCAGTGAAGCGAGAAGAGATTACCAAGCGCGGCGTAGCAATGATCATGGGCATTGCACCGTGGACGCCGCATGACCTTCGGCGATCTGCTGCGACGGGCATGGAAGAAATCGGCATTTCGCCGTTCATCGTCGGGCAAGTGTTGAACCACGTTTCGGTGACCAAGAGTACGGTCACGTCGCGGGTATATGCGCGCTACGACTATATGAGCGAGAAACGGGACGCCTTGGAGCTTTGGGCCGATCGGCTTGCCGGCACTATTGCAGGCAAGGGCAACATCGAACCTCTGCGAGCGAAGGCATCAGTTGCATGAACCAGTCTGCGCGGTCGCCGTTCGACCCGAATGCTTCCTGCTGCTCGCCGAAGTCTTCGCGGTTGATCTTGATCCCTCTGACTGCCGCCGCAATCGAATGATTGTCGGCTAATGGACGCGCTTTGCCTTGCCTACCGGGAGCTACTTCACCGATCCTACGTCCTTTCGGAACGCCGTGACAGACGCACGCCGACACCACCGCCATTTTCAGGAATGAACTCGATGCCGGCATTCTCAAGCGTTTTTTGGAGGAGGTATCGCGTTCCTGTTTGAGGAACAGAACGGTCGTTTTCGAAATTGCGAATGGTAACAGCACTCGCGCCGGAGCGGGTGGCGAGGTCCTCTTGCGTCCATTTCAGCAGCGCTCGTGCGGCGCGACATTGAGCAGAATCCATGTCGCAAACTGGTGATAACTCATGAAAATCGCAAGCTTTTTCGAAAACGTTGACAGATGCTTTCTAAAACCAATAATCCTTTTGTTTTCAGAAAACGGCCGCACCGAATGCGCCAACACTCGATGCGGCCTCACCAAAACCCAGCTGTTAGGAGCTCGGATCATGGCTGATTCCAACAATAGCATGAGTACGTTTTTCGTCACCCGGCGGCGCTTGCTAGCGGGTACTGTCACGGCCGCGGCGGCATGGCCCTTCCAGATAAAGTCGCTGGCCGCCCAACTGACGGACGGCAGCAGCGCGGCCGATCCTGCTCTTCGTCTGTGTGGTAACTGGCAAGAGATCCACGAGGAGACACTGGCGCTGTGCCGCGAACAGCAGCGGTTGGAGACACACCTCGCCAGGACGGTCGGCTTTCCCTGCGCCAAGCTGCGGCTTGCCGATGGTACGGGCGTGACGCTCATTCCATCGAAAGCCTGAACGATGCCTACTCGCCTGAAAACGAAGTAGAATGGGGCAGGGCACTTGCGGATTTTGCGGCGCACCAGGCGCGCTGGGACGCTGCTGATGATGAGATCGGCTATTCGAGAACAGACGAACTGATCCGGCAATCGGAAACAGCCGAAAGCGCACTTCTGGATGATCTACCAGAGACAGCGGCCACGTCCATCGAGGGCATTTTGGCCAAGCTCAAGGTCATCTTGCGTGACGGTGAGCACTGGGAACATCCAGACGATTTCCCCTGGCCGCATATCCGATCTGTGCTGGGTGACCTCTCGCGCCACCATAAATATCGATCCGGCGACGCCATGACCGCTGCCTCCTGATAAAGGCCAGCCTTTCGCGCAGGGTTGATC
>NZ_RZSB01000027.1:0-22623 GCF_004023285.1 Mesorhizobium sp. M2A.F.Ca.ET.067.02.1.1 | reverse complement strand
GCATCTTCCGCCCATGCCAGCAGCTACGCCGCCAGAGCGTCATCCGCAGCCTGCTTGATCAGCCATTCGATGTGATTTGACCACATCTGCAACACCTCGCGCTTCTCCTTGACGTTGCTATAGAGATCGTAGATTTCGCCAATGTCTCCGGTTCGGGCTCACAGCCCGTCCATATAGCCGCCAGTCTGCTGCCTTCGAGTGGCCCATGTTGGCCGCGGCCAGGAAGTGGCGACGATTGAAAGGACAAAATCAGTTGCCGAAACTCATCGCAGGTGACGGTCTGGTGGCAATTTGGGCACATCTTGTGTCTCGTCGCCAGTAAACACGGATGCCCGGCAGGAGACTGAGCTCGCTGCCGGCGGAAATCGTAGAGCGCCAGCGACGCATTCTGATCTTTCGTCAGGCAGTCGACCGCCTTGGCATACGCCTCGGCCTCCATCTCGATCGACCTGAACCGGTATCTTGTGCGCCATCCGGACGATCTGGGAAAGCTTGGCCGGGCCGGCGCCTTCCCAGGCGCACGGGAAGAGCGACGACCCATGTGGACCTTGGATTTCACTCCGCACTTACGCTGCTTTGGCCTTGTCAGCAGCCTGAGCATAACGCGTGCTCAGCTTTCAGGCCGAGCACTCATCCATTGTTGACAGCATCTGTCGTCATTCAGGATCGCCCCATTCTCGCAGGCCGCTTGCAGCTTTCAGGCTGTTGTCAGCCAGGGCCGCCATAAAGGGTCTCGTTAAACAATTCAGGAGGCCGTTCCAATGATCAATCAGTTTGCGAGACTTTTTCGAGGACCAGGTATGCAGGCTTGTTTCAGGACAAAGAACTTTCTGGCGGCAACCACCGCGATGACGACGGTATTCCTGCCGGCTGTGTCTCTCGGGGTGGGTCTGGTAGCATTTCCAACTGGAGAAGCGTTGGCCGACGACCCGATTTCGATCCCGCTGGAGTATGTCGGGGAAGGCCATGACCGCCTGGGCATCTGGGCCAAGATCAACAATGGCAACGCGCAGCGATACGTATTCGACACGGGCTCGGACCAGCTCAACACGCAGATCGGGTCAGAGGTGACCGGGGTCCGCCCGATTGCCGACACGCCTTACGTATATACGTACGGGGACGGAACGTATGGTAATAAGCTTCAGAACGTGGAAATTGATAAATTTACATATGTCGATCCAGATCAAAAGATAACAATCGACGGGCCGTCTGTAAGCGATAAGAAATACCGGGCTGCTCGCATTCTCGATTTTGTCTATACCCATGCGTATTGCAAGGACAACAATCTTAAGTGCACGCCGGGATCCGTGACGGATGGACTTAAAGATATGTATGGTCAGGATCTCCAAGAACCTTATCACGCCGATAAGGAGCAGCGGGCGAAAATGACCGCTGGCAAGATGGCAGACGAAGGCGGCGATTTCGCAGGTACATTCGGGGCCGGCGATTTTCTTGGCAAGACAAGTGTCTGGGGCATGATGGGCAGTGTCACCAGGTCTGGCTACGTGATCTCCGCCAATGTGAATCCGGATTCCGAGAGCGACCAAACGCCTGGCTGTTCCCCCTGCACGATTGTCAACCTCAATCCAAGCCTCCGGGCCCAATATACTAATGCCATGCCATGGGGAGAACCCGAGGAAAAAGATCAGGATTCTTATCAGAATTTTCCTGGCTCTGGCGCCAATGCCTCGACCGAATACGAAGGCAGCTACAATCTGCAGTACACGGTTAAGGATGGAGCCCCACCAATCACCGACCCCAACAAGACCGCGGTATTGCTCGACACCGGCACACCGGGCGGTGGCAGTCTGGAGATCAGTGATGCGATGCTGAAGCAATTTCAGGATGCGGGCGTCAAACTTAAAAATGTTCGGAGAAATGAGCAACGCGAGATCGTAAGCGCATCGGGCAACATCCCGAGCGTTACAATCGCAGGAACGGATGGCGATCCGGTAAGGCTGGACAATATCGACTTCACCTACACCAGCGGCACGACGGAACAACCCAATGACCAGACCAGTTTTGTTGCCGGTCTTGACTTCTTCAAAAACAGATCGGTCATTTTCGATCTGGAGAAGAAGTATACCGCTTATACGTCACATTTCGTCACTGCCAGCAACTTCTCTACCGATTCATCCGCACCCGAAGGGACCGGTCTGAGCAGGATCACGACGAGCATGGGGAATGAGGGCGGGTTCGGCATAGCGGGTGTCGTCTCCGGCTCCGGATCGCTGACGCTTGATACAAAGACGGTGGTCCGGATGACGAATGTCAACACCTACACCGGCGAGACGAATATTGCTCAGGATGCCTATCTCTCGCTTGCGGGGCTCGGCAACATCCAACGGTCAGCGAAAGTCGTTGCAGACGGCACGTTCGATATCTCCGAACATGGAAATGGCAGCGACTATTGGGGAATCTCCGACGCCTACAACGATGCCCGTATTCGTAGCCTGAGTGGCAGCGGAACGGTCGAACTGGGCAAGCGTACCCTGGTGCTAACGGCTTCGAACGACACTTTCGCCGGCAGCATCAACGACCTCGACGTTGATAACAATAATATGGGCGGCAAACTATTCGTTGCCGGTGGCGTGCAAACGCTGAGCGGAAAGAACAATTTTTCCGGCATGACGACGGTCGGTTCCGGCGCGGGATTGCTGCTTGCCGATACAGGTGTGCTTTCCCATGATGCGACCACGTCCGGCTTTCTCGGGAATGACGGGCAGATCGGGGGCACGGCTATCGCAAACAGCGGCGGTGTCGTCGCAGGCGGCGGCACCTACGGTGCGGTCACCATTTCCGAGGGCGGCACGGTCGCTCCTGGCAGTGCGACCGATCCGAGCAGGATCGTCACCACACTGACTGTCACGGGCGATTTCGCGCAGCAGTCCGGATCGATCTATCAGGTCGACCTCGCAAGGTCGTCCGATCTCATCGATGTTGGCGGAGTAGCGGCGATCGACAGCGGCGCGCAGATCGAGCTGCTGCGGCAGGGAACGCTATCGGTCGATGCCCGATATACTCTGCTCTCCGCAGCAGGCGGCGTAAGCGGCACCTATGGCGGGCTGACGGGGGCTCTGGCGACAGACGCGACGCCCTTCGTCGATTTCCAGCTCGTCTACGATGCCAACAATGTCTATCTCGATATCAGCCGCACATCGACGGCGTTTGCCGATGTAGCTAGCACCTTCAATCAACGCTCGGTCGCCGCTGCGGCTCAGGCGCTTGGAAGCGGTAATCCGATCCAGGACAACATCCTGTTCCTGACGGCGCCGGAAGCCCGCAACGCTTTCGATATGCTATCAGGCGAGGTTCATGCTTCCATTCATAGCGGCCTCATCGAGGACAGTCATTCTGTACGCGATGCCGCGAGCGAACGGATCCGTGCGGCGTTCGACGGCGTCGGTGCCTCCAGCGTTCCGGTGATGACTTATGGGCTGGGTGGTCTGGAACTGGCCCCGGCAACGAGTGAGAATTTCGCCGTATGGGGCCGTGGCTTCGGCGCCTGGGGTCATCTCGACAGCGACGGCAATGCCGCCGGTCTCGATCACTCGACAGGCGGCTTTCTGGCTGGCGGTGACGCGGCTGTCGGCGAAAGCTGGCGGCTCGGCCTCATCAGCGGCTACAGCCATACCTCCTTGGAGGCGGACGATCGCGCGTCGTCGGGCTCGAGCGAGAATTCGGTTTTCGTTCCGGCCTTGCCTATACCTGGCACAGCATCGAGACCGGCAGGTCCGTGGTCTTTCCAGGCTTCGCCGACAGCCTTTCGGCCGATTACGACGCCGGCACGTTCCAGGCCTTTGGCGAGCTCGGCTACCGTATCAATACGGCTTCGGCTTCCTTCGAGCCCTACGCTAATCTCGCTTATGTGAATTTTGACGCAGATGGCTTCACCGAGAAGGGCGGCGCAGCCGCCTTGTCGAGCGGGGATCGCTCGAGCGACACGGCGTTTACCACGCTAGGTCTGCGTGCGTCGACGGTACTGACCCTCGGCACCGTGACTGCTACCGCGCGCGGCGGTCTTGGCTGGCGCCACGCCTTCGGCGACGTCAGGCCGGATACCGCTCTTGCCTTTGCTGGCGGTTCCTCCTTCGCCATCGAGGGCGTGCCGATCGCAAAGAACGCAGCTCTGCTCGAAGCTGGGCTGGACGTAAACATCACCGAGAACGCGACGTTCGGCATCGCCTATCAGGGACAGATCGCCTCGGATGCCCAGACACACGGGTTCAGCGCCAAGCTCGGCGTCCGTTTCTAAATCACCCGCAAAAGAGATTGGTTATGAAGTCAGTGAGTGCATTTTCTTTTACCGTCGTTCTCGGCTCAGCGACGGTGATGTCTGTGTCCGCCGCGCGAACGGACGATGCCTGCTACAACAAGGCACAAAGCCTATGATGACGCAATGTTCAATCGACGACGTGAAGCCAGTCGATGACGAGCTCGACAAGCTCTACAAGGAGATGGAGACCCGGCTCAGAGAGTCCCGGCGCATGTCCAGGAACTGGTCGAGGACCGCGCGGAGCGGCATATCTATAAGGTTCTTGCCGGCATTCGCCGCAAGCACGCAAAGCCACCGCGGCAGAAAGAGGCGGTCCTGGCGACGATCTGCTGGCGATGATCGCCACGCTCGGCCACGACCTCAGGGCCTGCGCGACCGCGCTATTTTGCTCCTGGGCTGTGGCGGCGGCCTGCGGCGCTCCGAGATCGTCGGTCTCGACGACAACAGCGATGGCGCCAGCTGGATCGAGATTTTTGACGGCAAGGGCTGCTGGTCACCCTGCGCGGCAAGACCGGCTGGCGCGAGGTCGAGGTCGGCCGCGGCTCCAGCGACCACACCTACCCCGTAGTCGCGCTCGAGAGCTGGATCCGCTTTGGCCGCATCGCACGTGGACCCCTGTTCCGCCGCATCTTCAAGGACAACAAGACCGTCGACGTCGAACGGCTCTCCGACAAGCACGTCGCCCGCCTGGTCAAGCAGGTGACGATCGCCGCCGGCGTCCCCTCCGATCTCCCGGAAGGGTAACGGGCGCTGCTGTTCTCGGGCCAGTCGCTGCGCGCCGGACTTGCCTCGTCGGCCGACGTCGAGGAGCGTTACGTGCAGAAGCAGCTCGGCCATGCCTCGGCCGAGATGACCCGCAAATATCAGCGGAGGCGCGGCAGATTCCGGACCAACCTCACCAAGGCGTCCGGGCTCTGAGAAACCCCTCCCCTCCCTCGGTTGGTCGCTAGGTCGTGGGGGTCAGGTTCTTTGAGTGATGACAACACCTCGTCGAGCACAGCGAACGCTGCGTCCAGACTGTCGGCGGCGACGCTTCGTAGTCAGGGCATGATCATCAGCTGTGCAATGGCCGACGAATTCATTGTTGAGTTTTTCCATCCGCTGTCTGGTTCGAGCGACCTGTTCTGGGAGCGCACGCAGAGCGTTGACGACCTCGCCCAATTGCGACCGGGCTGCGGCGGCGATGTCGAAGATGTCGCGCGGGTTGGCTTCCGAAATCCCCGGTAATAGACCTTTTTGGCGATGATTTCCGGGATGGTCTCGAGCCGCACGGTCCTGCCTTCCACCACGCGGGTCTAGAACGGCTTCGTTGTTAGCGCTCCGGCAACGATGAAGTCGATTTCGCCAACGTCTTCGAAGGCGAATTTCTGGAACCGAAGCCCGTCGCCCAAATAGTCGGACGGCATCGTTTCAAAGTGCAGGTGGCTTTTGGATGGTCGATGACCGAGCAATTGAGGGTCGTCGAGGAAAATATCGATGTCGTGGCTTTCGCGATGGCCGATCTGGATCATCATAGCCGTTCCGCCGCCAAATGACCATTCAAAGTCGTAGCGCCGGCATTCCCGCGAAGCTGGCCGATCAGGTCGATATAATACGAAAAAGCCGCCGCCATTCGGACGGGCGTCGGCTATCATGTCCAGCCATTACGCGGCGAGCGGATAGCTTTCGCCGGACCAGGCAGAGAACTTGGCGGCAAAAGCCTTCATCTCGTTGACCGCGAATGTGGTGCGCGGTTGCGAACTCGACTTGCTGGGCGAGAGGGACCTCGCCGAGAAAGGCGCTGACATGAGCGGGATGCTGCTTGGCCAAATCGAGATCCGCAAAGCAATCGGCCAGCGCCGCGTCGTCCAGCTGTACGCTGCAGGGCGCGTTCACGGTCGTCAAGACGGATGCCAAATGCTTGCTCATAATGGCCGCAAGGTAATCGTTTCGGGTCGGAGACACAAGTTGCCGCCTCCTTCGCCGTAGAGTGGCCCGATACAATCACGATCGATATTGCCACCTCTTATCGATAGTGATCGCATAGTTCCCTGATTCGACTCTCAACCGCTCATATCAAGCGATTACTTCCATGTATCTGCTGCGCTAGCCCGTCCTGGCCTTGGAGTGTCGCTCCTCACCTCCTCCACCACTCACCAGCCCGATGGCAGTATCGCCCGCCAGCAGCTTCTCCTTGCTGAGCAGCGCGGCAACCTCAATCGCCTCGAAATCGGGCAAATCCCGCAGTGTGTCGAGGCCGAAGTGCAACAGGAAGGTCTTGGTCGTGACGTAGGTGTAAGGCGTGCCAAATTCAGCGGGCAGGCAGACGTTGACCCACACTTAGAGCATTGAGGCACTCGAGCCGCCCTCAGGCGGTGCCTCAAAAGCTCGCGGGCCAGATCGCCTCGGTTCGGAGACAGACAGGCTCAAGATATCCACGCCAGAGACGGCGAGCTGGAGCGTATGCTCGGCATTGCGAAGAAGAACATGTTGGCCTTTGCCGGGCGCCAGGCAGGACCGTCGCACGACCTGGCAATGCCAAGAGTTCGCACGGCGTTGTCTCCGACGATGCTGGCAGATGTTCTGCAATGACTGGCAACACATGGACGCACCAGAGCGGAACCAGAAACGATCGAATTTCGCCCATAAGACTCGGCGAAACAGAACACCCCAGCGTAACAGGTCGCCGGCCGACGCGACCAGGTCAAGCAAGGGTTGGTAAGACCAGCTATTGGCCTGCTGGCTTGCAGCGGTCACCTCACGCTGGAATGCTGGATTGCGGCGCAAAAACTCCCATGCCCTTTCGCGCGGCGTCATACCAGTGGGTGCAGTCATATGATCGTTCATCCCGCCCATCAGCCTCGACCGCGCCAGTCACGAGAACTGCAGGCACGACTGTGCCCCCTTGCCCGCCCCCACGGACGTCCAAACATCATGCAATTTGGCAAAGCACCGGCGCCGAAGCCACCCGACCTCGATGACGCCATTTCGTCGAAGCATGTGTCGTCGGCACTGTGCAGGGCAGAAGCAGGCTGTCGGTCCCGCGCAGCGACAGCAAGCGCGGCCTGAGCATGCGAAGGGGGTCGCTTTGATAGGAGTGCCCGGCTGGGTTCCGTTCAGGACGTTCCCTGAAGACTTGGTGGCGTGGCGGTGGCTTCGACGCTGGTTGTGGGCAGGTTGTCGTAGCCCGGGTGCTATAAGCTAATTTCCGCCATTGGAGGCTAAGTTTCACGCTATGCCAGCCCGTGTTGTACAGGTGAAGCCGACTGGTCAGTGGACCGCAAACGAACGGCGCGCCGCTTCTCTTTGGTGATGCTCGCGCCGCGCTTTCTTCGCTGACGGTATGGAGATGAAGCGCGGCATGCCCCTGTAGCAGCCGATTTCACAACCAGACTTGCGCCCGAACGCCCCTGTTGCTGCGGCATAACAATGCGTGGCGTCAGGAAGACTTCGTCGACCATTAGCCGTCTCGCTGAGATACTACCGAGCCCGAGCTCCCCTATCCTAGACCCTCGTATCGCATATCGGACGGCCCCACATCAGCCCAAGTTGCCATGGGGACCAGCCCCATGCGTTCGCCCGAATGCAGCTTCCTGGCTTGATCGACAGCAATCAAGGGGACGGTGCAGGCCAAGATTGCGGCAGGGCTTGGGGAACCATCAGGTCGCCCAAGGGGTGCCCCACCCTTCTCGTCAGAACTCAGCTGCTTCCAGCTGGCGGCTGAAACTCACAGGCGCAGCCAGCTTGGTCTCTAACCGCATCGATCGCATCATGGTGTCTGCCATGAATCCGTGTGCGTGAAGCGCTCCAGAGCGAAGATGTTGGGCGTCAACCAGGTTCACCAATGAGCTTCACTGCTCGAGTTCTGCACGGTGTCACCGCCTGGCGCCGGAGGTTGATCCGGTGATTAGGAGGAGCACTCGTTGTCGGATTCTCGACGATGTCGGACATGTGACACAACGCTTCCAGAGCGATCGCATTGTTCCGAAACGATTTTCCCAGTTGGCACGACGGTTGCGGTCCTATGCGCAAAAGCACTGCGATGCCGCACCGACTGAAAGAACTCATCAATGATCACGCTTTTCGAACATGTGGGCGCCGCTACCAGCACTGAGCGTTCCCGAGCCGACGGAAGCCTCTATCCCTTCTTTCTGAAGGCTGTCCGGACATGAACGCATTTGATGTCCGTCCAACGCTGGATGCTCCCGACGACGATCCCTATGTCTGGCTTGAAGATGTAGAGGGCGAGCGGGCACTTGCCTGGGCCGCCGGCCAATCGGCAAGGACTCTCAAGCACTTCGGTGGAACGCAGTTCGAGCGCGACCGCGCGGCTCTGACAGCCATTTTCGACAATCGCGACAATCTTCCCCTGATCGCGCGCCGTAGTCAGTACCTCTACAATTACTGGCGAGATGACGGAAATCCACGCGGACTGTGGCGCCGGACCACCCTTGCCGCCTACATGAAGGCAGATCCCCAATGGGAGCTACTACTCGATCTGGATGCTCTCGCGGCTAGCGACGGAGAGGATTGGATCTGGGACGGCGCGTCCATCGAGCCGGAGAGACGGGAAAGAGCCGTTCTGCGCCTGTCGCGCGGCGGCAGCGACGCGGTCGTGCATCGCGAATTCGACCTGATCTCTCTGAGCTTTGTCGCGGACGGCTTCAACCTCCCCGAGGCCAAAGGCTACGTTAATTGGCTGGACCCTGACACGCTTCTGCTTTCCAGTGCGCTTGGTAATGGCATGGCCACCCGCTCCGGCTATGCGCGCACCGTTCGGCTGTGGAAGCGTGACGCGGATCCCCTCACCACGCCGGCAATCTTCGAGGCCGGGTTCGAAAGCTTCCAAGTGTCTGGTCATTCGGACCGCACCGGCCGCAGCGAGCGCCTTTGGTTCATTGAGCAGCCGGCCTTCTTCGAGAAGATCAGCTGGATCGGCGATAGGAGCGGGCCGAGGAGGCAGATCGATCTTCCTCGCGACGCCTCGTGGCGGGTCTTCGGCGACTGGCTGGCGGTAAGGCCGCGCAAGCCCTGGACGGTGGGAGGCACCACCCATCCCGCCGACGCGCTGATCGGCATCTCGCTTTCCTCTTTCCTCGCCGGCGGACGCCATTTTGAGACCCTGTTTCAACCAAGGGAAAGGCGCTCCATGCAGTCATTCTTCTGGAATGACGGGAAGCTCATTATCTCTTACCTCGTCAATCTCGTACCGCGTTTCGAGATGTTCACTCCCGGCCACCAGGAATGGACGCGCCGAGTCCTGAACACCCTGCCCGCCGAAGGTACTGTCGACGTCTGGTCATTCGATGCGGCAGTTCACGAGACCAATGGAGAGGTCCTGATCTGTGCTCAGGATCCGATCACGCCGCCGCAGCTCTTGCTGTTCGATATGAATGCCGCGCCGTCTCTCAGCGCTTCAGCAATCCTGAAGCGCAGCCCGGAGAATTTCGATGCATCCGGACTGGTGGTCACGCGCCACGAGGCAGTCTCTATCGATCATGAGCTGATCCCCTATACGCAGGTTGGTCCGGCGAACGGGAACGGAGATGCTCCGATTCATCTTTCCGCTTATGGCGGGTTCGGCGTATCACTCCTGCCCTACTACAACTCCCCGCTGGGCAAGCTGTGGCTCGAGCGCGGCGGCACGTGTGTCGAGGCGAACATCCGCGGCGGCGGCGAGTTCGGCACCCGCTGGCACGAAGCCGGGCGCAGGGAGGGCAAGCGTCTCGCCCATGACGATTTCGCCGCCGTTGCCGCCGACCTCGTGCGAAGGGGCATCACCCTGCCGAGGCGGATTGCCGCCGAGGGTGGCTCAAATGGCGGCCTGCTGATCGCAAACATGCTGACCCGCTATCCTGAGCATTTCGGGGCTCTGTTCTGCACAGCACCGCTTATCGACATGCGTCGCTACACCAAGCTCTTGGCGGGCGCGAGCTGGATCGACGAATATGGCGATCCGGACAAGGTTCACGATTGGGCTTTCCTGAAGGAAATCTCCGCCTATCACGCCGCAGCGCCGGGACAGCCCTATCCGCCTATCCTGATCGCCACCACGAAACGCGACGACCGCGTCCATCCGGGCCATGCGCGCAAGATGGCCGCAAAACTGCAGGCTCTTGGCTATCCCGCTTACTTTTACGAGGCCAGCGCAGGCGGGCACGGCTGCGGCAAGGACAATCGGGAGCAAGCCGCATTCATCAGTCTAGGCACCAATTTTCTCCGCAGCGCAATCGGCTTCAACGATCACCTTCCGGAGACGGCGGAACGCGTTGCAACGCAAGAGGGGCATTTGAGGTCCATCAACAATTCATTCGAGCAGGAGACGAAATAGTGCAGTGCATCCTTTTTGAACATCAAGGAGTGAATCTCATGGCGAGAACGCGAATGGGCGTAGCGCGGGCAACAGCAGCGGCGGTGGCCCTGATCATGGTGGGACAGCAGGCCGTCGCCGCGGAGCCTGCGCAAGCAGAGACCGTCCTGGCGGAGACGGGAGCCTCGGTCACCGAAGCGCCAATCCCTTGGCAGGTCCGCCTGCGGGCGTTGGGCGTCGTTACGAAAGATCTGGGCTACGTTGATACGCTTCCCGGCTCCGGTCTTTCGTATTCGGACACGGTGACGCCGGAACTCGATATCTCGTATTTCTTCACCGACAACATCGCCGCCGAACTCATACTCGGTACCACCTATGCCAACATCGCGGGCCAAGGGACGATCGGAGGGTTGGGCAACATCGGCAAAGTTTGGCTGCTGCCGCCGACGCTCACGTTGCAGTACCATTTTACCGATCTCGGCGCGTTCAAACCTTATGTCGGCGCCGGCGTGAACTACACGATCTTCTACAACCAGGACACTGGCAGCGCTGATGCTCTCAAGGTGAAGAACACGTTCGGCACGGCGCTGCAGGTCGGATTCGACTATATGGTGGACCAGCACTGGGGCCTCAACTTCGACGTGAAGAAGCTTTTCCTGAAGCCGGACTTCGACGTCACGGTGGCCGGCGCGAAGCTGACGGGGAAGGCCGAGCTCGATCCCTGGCTGATAGGCGCAGGTGTCACCTACCGCTTTTGAATATCAGAGTGAAGTCTGCTTCCCGACTGCCGGTTTAAATGAAGGGCGCCTCGCGCGCCCTTTTTTACGGTCGACACTGCAGGGCGAGACCTCATGAAGCCGATTGTCGAGAGGGCGGGGCTCTCTTCCGGCGGACCAAGAAGGTGCACTGGCCAGCAGGCCTCGCGCCTGAGATGGAGGGCGTAGAAGCGCTTTGGATCGGGACGGGCTTTGGTATTGTGGGTGGAATGCTTCAGCCAGACTATTTGCCAGCATCGTCTCCCGGACGTTATGTCTGAGCTTCGTGTCAGCGCAAGGCGAACACGCGGCTCCTAGATGCCGACACGATGGCTGGGCCAGCCATGCTGCGACAGTTGCCTGTTTTTTCGGTTCCTTTGCTGTTCGCGCGCTAACCGCAACGCTCCATACTAGTCTCGCGTGCCTGTCCCCGTGGGGCGGGCGACAGAAAGCGATTAGGCCCGCTGAAAGAGGCAGACCGCATCCGAAGGACCGTAACCAAGAGAAGGACCTGAAGCGAGAGCGAAGGTTGCAGCAGGCCGCGGCGGGCCTAAAAGGGAATGCCGACCACCCCACGTCCCAGGAAAAGCTGACAAAAACGCAGCGGCCGACTGTCCAATAGGGTGCGCCCGCGCGAGGGCGAGCTAAATGGCAGGGGCTGCCGGGGGACCTAAGAAAAGCGTGGGCTCACAAGCACCCGGCGCGCGCCATCAGGCCGCCAGCTACTTGGAGGGCGGGGGCATCAGGCCTGTTTGTCGGGCCGAACCAGATCCATGTGGCTGACGCCGAGGGCCAATGCCAGTTCATAGATCGTGATAATTGTCGGATTTCTTCGGCCTTTCTCCAAGCCGCTGATGTACTGCTGACTGAACCCGGAAATCTCCGCAAGCTGCTCCTGCGTCAGGCGCTTCCTTTGCCTGATCCTCTGCACATTCCGTCCGACCAACTTGCGCATATCCATGCACGCAAGCCAGCGGATCAGGCGGCTTGAGTTTATCAACTATAATATGTAATCCACATTTAGCAGGCACAGGGCTTCGCGGGTCCATTGGCCGGAGATAGAATTAGCGATGTTGCAGCCCAGATCGAACACGCCGTTCGCCGACGAGGTCCCCTGGTCGGACCGCATTACAGCCTACGACAAGGACCACTTTACAACCTATATGAGGCTCCTGGACGCCTCGGCAGACAACGCCACTGAAGAGGAAATGGCCAAAGTGATCCTCGGCATTGATCCGGCACGCGAACCTGAGCGCGCACGCAACGTTCTTCGCAGTCATCTCGACCGTGCAAACTGGGTGGTGACGAGCGGCTACAAGGATTTGTTCGCCAGTTGACGAAATGGGCGGTGCGGTCGCTTCGCTTCAAGCAACGAAGTCGCGTAACACCATGCATCGACGTATCACCACAGCGCGGATGGCCCAGCGCTTCGCTGTCTCATCATTTTGTCCTCCGCTCGCCAATGGCTGCTTCCCAGGAATGGGTGCGTCGGCGAATCATGACAGGAACGGGTCCGCCGTCTGAGCCGCACCGCATCCGGAGGACCGGATGGACGACCTACTGAAAGCTCACAGCTGGCTAAGGGTTGCGGGACGCCGCGGCGGGCCTAGAAGGATGCGGCGCCACCTGCTGGGAAAGGCACAAATAGAGCGAATTGCGAGAGTCTAACGACGCGCTAGGAGGCGCAGCGGAATGGTCGAGACGCCAGAGCCAAGAAAAGCGGGGCTCGACCCACCGGCACACGGCACGCGCGGTGATGGGCGCGGGCGCCCACTACGTGCGCAGGCTCAACAGAATCTCACACGGATCAGCACCGAGGGCCGCAGTTACGTCGAGAAACTCAATGATATCGAGACGCCGCTCGCCACCCTCATATTTCGCCACGAAAGATTGCGGACGACCAAGCTTCTCAGCCACCTGCGCCTGCGTCAGCCCTTTGACATTGCGCAGTGAGATCAACTGGGCCAGAAACCGCTGGTGGCGGGGAGATCGAAGAGATTTGGGCATTTAGGTGAACCGGTCAGGTAGAGACCGGCTCAGCGACTAATCCCCGTTTCGGATTATCCCATTTTGGGATATTCTGCCTTGGATCCAGCGATCAACATGCGAGGTTCGCGGCAGACATGAATCGATCAACGGGAACAGATAGGACTCAAAGCTCAACACTGCTCGACGAAGTCCCTTGGTCTGACCGTCTTACCGCCTACGACAGGGCGCACTTTACCATCTATATGAGGCTCCTGGACGCCTCAGACGATGAGGCGCCCGAAGAGGAAATGGCCCAACTGATCCTCGGCATTGATCCGGCACTTGAACCGGAGCGCGCCAGGAAGGCGCTTCGTAGTCATCTCGACCGTGCGAACTGGATGGTGACGAGCGGCTACAAGGAATTGTTCGCCAGCTGACAAATTCGCAGTGCTCGGTCATAGAAGCAGGCAGTTCCTGTGCCATTGGTCAGGCTGATCGGGGCCTGCACCACAGACGCGCCGGCAAAATGGACCCGGTGGCGAGCACAATTCAGTTCCCAGGAAATCGGGTTTTGGCAATTGTCCGAGCGTCTGACGTGATAGAAGGTTCCGCTCTGTCTGGATGGGTATTAGCCCGGAGCAGCACTCCATATCGTACCGGCGCTCGACGAAGGGTCCACCTCTTCGCTTTCAAGCCGCATAACCGATAGCCATCGCCCTAAGTCAAGGGTTAGAGATTACCGGCAGGCAGGTATGCAAGCGGGCCATCCTCGGAAACTATATAACCGCACGACTAGCTCGTCAGCGACGAAACACCCGCTCGAGCACCCATAGACTATGATCACCGGCGCGGACTGGAAGAATACGGCTGCATCGCCCGAGCCGGCGGAACAGAAGATCTCGGCATCCAGTCAACGCTCGATACAAAGCGCGCGATCGAATGGCCCGAGCACAAGGGGATCAAAAAGCTTCTCAGAGAATTGAGGACCCTTCGGACCCCAAAAGGGCTATAGCCTGATTTTGGGTTCGCACGCCTAGCTTCTTCTTGGCATTGTCCAAATGAAAAGCGATCGTGCGTGGCTTGATACCCAAGATGCGGCCGGTCACCCGGGCTGAATTACCCCGCGCTGCCCACCTCAGGCACTCATATTCGCGGGATGTCAGCGAAATCCCATCCACTGTTCGATCGCTTGGCAATTTGCGGCGAACGCAACGATGAAAGCAGGCCGCCATCAGTTGAAGAGCTTGTTCGTACCGCTCAGCGACCCGAAGAAATACTGGACGAGGCTCATCGGCGGCAAAAGTAACCGCAGCGATGCGGCCGCGGAGATCGACAATTGGGATCGTCAAACCGCAGCAGATGCTGAATTGAGCCGCCTCATCGAATAGCTGCTGTTGAGCCGGCGACATTTTATCGCCTCCCAAATTCGATCCCCAGTGAAACGGGCAGCCGCCATTTCGAGCACGCAAGACCACAGGATCGAGTTTCTCATACTGATTTTCCAGATACTGTCTGGTCCAGCGGGGTGGATAGTTCGAGATTAACCTCGGTTTGCCGGAAGGCCGTACTGGCAAGGAGAGGTAGGCAAAGAAGATTAGGTCAAGTCGTCCGGCCGCCTCAGCCATGGCATCCCGGAAATCTGCCTCATCGATACTCTGTGACAGTCTTTCAAGGAATGTCTCGAAAACAAGTGGCATGTCCCTCGTCATCGTCGCGCTCGATTCTTCCTCTTTCTGCACGCCCTCCGGCTGCGTCGTGTATGGCCCGACAACGCGATTGAATTCGCGGGCGTCGCTGGGCTGACCGGGCTCCAGAATGCTGCCACACTTTCGATCTTCGTCGGTCATCCCAATCATGCTGGGCTCACCCGATGGGCGTCTGGCAGACGCCTCATGATCTCAACAGCTCAATCAGAGAATCTCCATGCATTAAATCATGACCGCCCCTGCACCGACCAAACCAGGAGAAATCATCCTGCGCTGACCAAAAGGCATCATTGACCCCAACTTTTGCAGGAATTTGGGTCGGAATTAGCATAACAATTCGGATTGCCGCTCATCCCACACCCGGGGCGCCGTGATCCGCAAAGAAGTGTTGCGATGCTTTCTTTCCTTTGATAGGCGAATCGTCTCAACAATATTAAAATGCCTTTCCTTGTGAACGGGGTGGCGTGTGAGTATCGTCCTTTTATATACCTGACGTGATAAAATTCACCGCAATTATTATTCTGCTCTTTGTGATGTGAAGGAAGATAACCTTCGGCATTGCCGCACTTTGGAACCGGCGACCGTGGCCCGCTGCAATGATGTAAAGGGCACGTCTAAGCTCAATGTGCATCGGAACGTGCAGATGACCTTTACCAGACCCTCGATTCCGCACGGGCCATAATGATACTGATTACGTGGGTCAAAAAGGGCGCCCTGCCGGCGGGGAGGTACACCCGCAGGGCGCGCCGCACAGAGGTCCTGGTCGTTGGGCAACAGGACAGCGGCGACAGAACTGATTCGGTTACAAATCGTGACTGAAATAGCCCGGAGCATGCTCAAGATCAGATATCTGGAATTCAACAGTTTTGGGTCTGCTCGGCGCAGTAGCGCGCAGGGACATGCCTGCCTCCGGACTCGCTCCTTCGCGATCGCAAAATCATACGGCACCCTCGGCCTTCAGCGCGCGATAGGTGGTATCGACCGACTTTACCGTCGCGTCGACAATGATGTCGATCTCTTTTCGGGTAATGATCAGGGGGGGTGCATAACCGAGGATGTCGCCATGCGGCATGGCCCGTCCGATGACACCATTCTCAAACAGAGCAGCTGCAGTGCGCACCCCGACCTGAAGGTCGGGTTCGAATGGGATCCTTTGTTTTGGGTCCCGCATCATCTCTACGGCCGACAGGATACCCACTCCGCGAACTTCACCAACGATGGGATGTCCCGCCAGCTCGGCCTTCATCCGGTCTTGCCAATACGGTCCAACATCGCGGACATGCTCCAGAATATTTTTTTCTTTAAGCAGTCGAATATTGGCGAGCGCGGCTGCGGCACAAAGCGTGTGCCCCGAATATGTCCAGCCGTGGCCGAGTGCGCCGTGCTTCTCAGTTCCTTGTTCCAAAACCGACCAGACACGGTCGCCAATGATTGACCCGGAGATGGGGAGGTAGGCGGAACTCAAACCCTTTGCGATGGTCACGAAATCCGGACGCATGTTATACAGGTGGGAACCGAACTTCTCGCCGGTTCGCGCGAAGCCACAGACCACTTCATCCGCGATTAGAAGGATATCGTATTTGTCGAGCACCGCTTGAATGGACGTCCAGTACCCTTTGGGGGGCGGCACAATACCTCCTGTCCCAAGTACCGGCTCTCCGATAAAAGCTGCAACCGTTTCCGGTCCTTCGGCCAGGATCAAGGCTTCAAGCTCATCGGCACAGCGCCGGGAGAACGCTTCCTCGCTCTCCTCGACACGCGCCTGGCGGTAATAGTGCGGCGTGGTTGTATGGCGCACCAAATCCAGAGGCAGGTCGAAGAAATTGTGAAAGAAGGGAAGGCCAGTTAGGCTACCCGTGACCAATCCAGACCCGTGATAGCCGCGATTTCGCGAGATGATCTTTTTCTTTTCGGGCCGGCCAAGAATGTTATTATAGTACCAGACCAGCTTGATGTTGGTTTCGTTGGCATCGGAACCGGAGAGGCCGAAATAGACCCTTCGCATGTTCTGACCGAAATACTCGACCACGGCCTCTGCCAACAGGGCGACCGGCTCCGTACCTTGGCTGGCATAGACGTGCGCGAACGGCAATTCGTGTGCTTGCCTGGCAATGGCCTCGGCGATCTCCGTGCATCCATATCCCATGTTGACGCAGTAGAGTCCTCCGAAACCGTCGAGGCTCCTTCGGCCTTCGGTGTCCCAGATATAGACGCCTTCCGCACCGGCCATAATCCTATTTGGCGTTTCGCCTCGGCTGTGCTTGGCCAAATGCGTAGAAGGATGGAAGACGAAGCTTCTATCCTTCTCCCGGAGTTGCTCGGTTCCCAGATTGCTCAAGCGCATGTCCCTCTCCTCGCGATAAATTGGCGGAGGGCACTCGGCCAGCCACCTGTTTAGCAAATAGCATACCGGAAACGTCCCTCGAGTTTCTCGGGAATGCAGGTTATTGGCCGTGGAATTCGCGGGATCGGCCCGAATTGCCGTGAAAACTAAGGCGTCACCTTCGCCTTAGCCGAGGGTCGGGGGCGCGTCCTGCAAACACGAACAGCTTACGACGCGCATGCGCCCAGCATAGTGCCCGATTAGCGGGCGATATTGGGTAGTGTGCTGAGGGTTCTGCAAATTCGCTGAGAGAGGGCGGTCATGGCAGGCTGCTGATGTTCAACGTCACCGATTCCCTGGAAGGAACGCCACCATGACCAAGACAGAAAGTAAGACCGCCAGCGCTGCCGTCAAAGACATTCTGCTTTCGAATCCGGATGGATTGCACGAGGTGATCCGCGCGGTGATGCAGGAGGTGCTCGAGGCCGAGATGGACGAGGCGCTGGGTGCTTCGAAGAGCGAGCGCACGCCGGAGCGTCTCGGCTATCGCTCGGGTTACTATGGCCGCACGCTTGTCACCCGGGTCGGCAAGCTTGAGCTGCGGGTTCCGCAGGACGGGGCGGGCCGCTTCTCGACCGAACTTTTCGAGCGTTACCAGCGTTCCGAGCGGGCCTTGGTGGCGACGCTTGCGGAGATGTATGTGCAGGGCGTGTCGACCCGGAAGGTCAAGGCGATCACCGAAGAGCTGTGCGCCCATGCGTTCTCGGCCTCGTCGATCTCGGCCATCAACAAGCGGCTGGACGAGAGCCAGAAGGTTCGGCCCGGCAAAGACGCGCGGCGAGAGCTCCTTGCCATCGACATCTTGATTCGCAGCCGACCAGCGCCGCCAAGTTCTATCGGTCAGCGTGTTGCCTTTCTTGCGATCGCAGATTCGTGGTTGCTGCGCAGGGCGAGCCGAGCTGCGGCTCGCAGGAGGGGGCAGCCGACAGAATTGCGCGGCCTGAAAAGCTGCCTCCATCAATGCTCGCCGCTCGTGCAGTCTCGAAACGCTGGATCAAGCCTCAAACGTCGAACAGCCGCTCCTTTTCCTCGCGAAACCAGCGCCCTCGCGCGACGTGATCGTGCCTGACGATCCGACGCTTCGAGCGGGGCTCCTCAAATAGGTTGCACATGACCTGCAGCTTTCTGCCAAACTCAGCAAATCGGACGTCTTCTTATCATCGCTCGGCAAGCTCGGAACAGGCTGGCGGTCGTTGCTAAGGCTAGTCGCCGCCAGCGGATGGCGAGGATGTTTTGGCGGCTAAGTGCTTTTAGGTGGGCGATTATAAGCCGAGATCGCGATAGGTGCTTTCGCCATAGCTCCTGGCGCCATCGCCACGCTGAGCGTTTGAAAGCCGATGAAATTCGCTCGGCCAATTGGCTAGCGCGTGCTTGATGGCCTTCATCTTGAACGGCACGTGCACAACACATTTGTCCCTGATGATAGGCGGACAGCTCACATCTTGTTGCCGCGAGCCGTTAAGGTTTGCTGCGATTATCGGCAGACCTAGATCAAGAGCCAATTCCATTTCCCAGCGCACGAAGCGAAAAAGGTTTTTCGTCTTCTCACCGATCAGGACAAGTACCTGGCTCGATCCATTCATTCTGTTGCGAAGATTGCGTTTAACATAATCTTCGTCCTGTGCTCGGCCCGTCATATTGTCCAGATCGTGAGCGTTCGCGAATTCAAAACTCACATTCTCGCTGGCGTTCCACCCTTTCATAAAGCGGTATGCCCAAGCGTCTTCATCGCCGTCAAATATTACATAGGTCGGATCGCTGTATGCCATTGTTGTCTCTTAGTTGTTTTGACGAGCAACCCACTGGGTGTGCTCCCGTGAGAAAGCCAGTTCGGCTTCGTTCACCGCGGCGGAGAATGCCTCATCCGAGTTGGCGTCCGTAATAAGGTCGGCAGTCAAGCCGATCTCGTGAGCTGTCAACGTGTAAGCCGATGCCAATTCGTTAAATTTCTTGATCTGGGTCCACCCGATAAGGGAGGCGGCGATGACAATTAGCGGCTCGGTCGGCCAGCCTGGCATCGCGGGGTCAGCGATGCGTACTACGATGAACGAGAATCCCAGAGCGTATGCAAAAATACCAAGGCCCATCCAGACTTTCGCGGACCTCTTGTTCGAGCGCGCCTTCTTCTCGTACCACTTCCGTTGGTCGCAGATTCGTCTCTGCAGATATAGGTCTTTTCGTTCTTTTCGCGGGGAGTCCCTTATCGACATCATCTCGTCCGTTGTTTGGGGCGATGCTGAATCGGTGCCGCTCAACGCGCTACCAAGGTGACGATTGCTATCAAGGATATCTTCCATGAGCTTTCGAAAATCAGCTCTGGCGTCAGCCGCGCGCGCGTCATCGAACGGCTGTGCTCGCATCGCGAAGCGCCAAGTCAATGTCTTCACCGACTCTGCCAGAGCTCGAGCCTGATACCAGACCTGCTCGGGCTTTGTGACCGACCGGAAAATGAGGACTCCCATTGAGCAAAGAAATACCGCAGCATAGACACCGAAATAGGCTTTTGATGACGACAAGTCCAAAGAGAGCACCGACGCTAAAAAAAGAAGAACGTACTCTGCCCGGATCAGGCGGAGAAACGTCGCCTGCTGCTCGTTGGATGCCACGTCGGCGCTATTATAGAGTCCAGGATATTTCATTTTTGAAGCACACCAGTCTATTTTGTGGCGGTAAATTCTTTAAGCCAGGATTTGGCAAACGTGAGGTTAGCAGTCGAGCTTACAGAGCCTATTCTTGAGCGAGGCGCGGTCCCTCTGTTCATAAACAGGAATGCAGGTCCTGTCCCATCAATGTAAGGGTATAGGCCCAAAAATTCTTGCCCGGAGAATGTTTCCGAAGAATTTTTTGCCACGGGCAGAACCGCTACCGCGGTCCGAAACCCATCGAAAAAGCCAAGCTCCCAAGGCATCCATCTGGATCCTGGAGAATTGTTTGAATGCACATAGATAAGCGTCTTTGACTGCCTCATACGGGTCCGCAGCAACTCGGCGGTGGCCGAGGAGACCTTTGTGCGGTCCAGTTGTGAATCTTCGACCCAATCTACGTAAGCAGTGAACCCAAGCTCCTCGAAAATTCGCTTCACACCGAGAATGATCTCTGCGTCCTTGAAAGAATGTGACAGAAAAACGTCGAATGACGATCTGGCTGTAGCTGCGGCCGTCTCTTCCTTTAGAACGATCGATGCGGCTCTATGTCCTCGACTGGCATTCGCAACTCTTTTCAGCTCTGCCTCGGTCAGTAGCACTATTCAAATCCCCCCATGATCTGTTCGCAATCTATGAACTTGACGCCCATTCGATTAAGCGACCCTTGTCTTGTGAAAACTGGCACCATGCTCTCCAGCCGGGTAGCGCAACCTCCACCTTCTCAAAGACCACGTCGGCTGGCAGGAGTGACCGGCCTTGTCACCCACCTACGCGCCCCCGGCACAGCCATGCTCCTCACTTAGAAGGCTGCGGAGACCAGCAATGTCAAACAGGACAGACGATCTCCTAATCTCGATCAGCAACGAACTTAGGACGTAAAAACGCGATGGAGCGATCTCCGAATGTCCGCAGGCGTCGAGGGCCCGGTTGGTCCCCAAGGCCGAGCGGGCCAGCTTGCACTCCCGCTATCCGTCGGCTTGCCAAACCCTCGCTGTAGATTTCGCCCCCTACACGGATGCGCTGACCGCGACTAAGCTCAATCGCCACTGATCGCCAATCCAGGGCGAAAGTTCCCCCCTTGAAGTAGCGGTAGAGGCATTTTTCGGCACTTCGCATCTTAGATATGGACGCCTCCTCAACCAGGCACGATCCGGTTTGACTTCTCGCCGTAACCGTGCTGGGCAAGTGCGTCCGATGGCTGCTTCGATCCGTCTCCTGGAATGATCGGTTCCAGATTGCTCAAGCGCATCGTCCTTCCTCGCCATCAACTGGCGGATAGCGCTCGGCCACCTTTTTCCAGCAATTAGTATACCGCAAATGTCCCTTGAGTTTCGTCGGAATGGGCGCCTTTTGCCGACGAATCTACGGGATCCGCGCCAAACGCCGTTGAAACTTAAACTTTCGGTTTCACCGTTGCCTCAGTGCGGACAAAGGTATCGGTGAATTGGACTTCACTGGTTTCGTGACGACAAGGCTATAGTATTGATCAATGCCCAAGCCTGCCTGCAGCAGTCCCTCCATGAAATCCTGATAGGCGGCCATAGAAGGAGATGCGACCCGCATCAGATAATCGACGCGCCCCCCAATTGCCCAGCAGTCCAGGATTTCCGGGATCTCTTGGATTGCAGTTTCGAAGTGTCGTTGGTCCTCAAGACGATGGCGATCCAGCACGACTTCTACCATCACAAAGATCATGCCGCCAATGAGGGCAGGACTCAGTCGCGCATAGAATCCCTCAATAATCCCTGCGGCCTTGAGTGCTCGGAGCCGCTCCGAACAGGCCGACGCCGAAAGATGAACTCGTTTTGCAAGCTCACTTTTTGAAATCCGACCGTCTGCCTGAATCTCGGAGAGAATCCGGACGTCCCAACTGTCGAGTTGCACGGGGTCGGGTTTCGACTTCATAACCTGTTGCTCTCAAGCAGCGATGACAGCGCCTTGTGCGCCGATCAATTCTATCCATCTTGAATGACCGAATGTAGTAGTGGAACGCATCCGTTCTCGGTCCGAGATGTGCCAGAATGGGGTACGACAATCAGCTGAGGGAGAGCGATCCGCTGAGAAAAGCTGCAGAAGTACTTTGGCTATCGCCCCGACGCCTAACGGGGCAATGATGCCGCTGGAGAGATTAGTCGGCGGCGGCGAAGACCTCCTAATAAATAGATACCCCATTTTCTTGAATCTCCGCTGCCGTACTTGATAGACGTGCGACGGCATTCGAGCCTCGATCGCGTGGACGGCATACTCAATGCAGTATTCAGTGGCACATTCAGCTATTGGGGTGAATTGAAGGCCTTGCTCGTCCGGCTCGCCGAGGCGCAAGGCACCGCAAATGCCGCTCGTCTCACGGCAATTTGACGCTGGAGTCTGGCCGAAATCGCCCAACGGAAAGACTCAAACGCCGATGTTGCGTGCGATGCTGTCGGCCGCCATACGCTTACGCCACTCAAGAGGCCCGGAATTGTGAATGGAGTTTCCCTCAACATCGACGGCCATGATAACAGGCATGTCCTGCACATCGAATTCATAGATGGCTTCCATGCCCAGGTCTTCAAAGGCAACGATCCGCGCCGCCTTAATCGATTTTGAGATCAGGTACGC
>NZ_RZSB01000279.1:0-7062 GCF_004023285.1 Mesorhizobium sp. M2A.F.Ca.ET.067.02.1.1 | reverse complement strand
GGTGAGCGAGGCCAGCGACTGCATGTCGGCCGGGTCGACCTTGGTCTTGTTGAAGCCGATCGTGTTGTAGCCGAACTTTTCGGTGATGCCGTAGCGCTTGCCGTCGACGATGGTCGACTTGTCCATCTTCACTTCCGGGAAGAGGTCGGCGAAGGGCAATTTGTCCTCGGGCAGCGGCTCGAACAGGCCTTTCTCGACACCGCGCGGCACGTCGATGGAATCGATCACCATCACGTCCCAGTCGCCGGGCTGCGACTGGTCGACGATGGCCAGCCCCGCGCCGGTGCCCTCGAATTCCTTGACGTTGACCTTGACGTCGTTGGCCTTCTCGAATGGCTCGAGCAGCGCCGGATCGGAGTGGTCGCACCAGATCAGCGCATTGAGATCGGCGGCCTCAGCGCCACCGGCTGCAAGAAGCAGCGCGGCGACCGCGCAAGCGGCTGCGAGATGGGACTTGAGGGTGGAAAGCGGATTGCGGGCGTTGACGGTCATCGAGTGTTCTCCCTGCCTTGCTGGCTTGTTGGAAGAAAAGTTGAACCAATTCTAAAATTGAGTCAATTATGATTTTGTGGCAAAGAGGCCGATATGAGCGGATTGCGCGAACGGCAGAAGGCGGACAGGCACCGCCGCATCATCGATGCGGCCACCGCGCTGTTTCGCGAGGCCGGCTACGAAGGCGCCAAGATCGAGGCGATCGCCGCGCAAGCCGAGGTCTCGATCGGCACGATCTACAATTACTACCAGAACAAGGGGGACATCCTAGGCGCCATCGTTTCCATGGAGGTCAACGAGGTGCTGAATGCCGGGCGAGGCGTGGTCGCCAGCCCGCCCGCCAATGTCGGCGACGCGCTCGACACGCTGATCGGCATCTATATCGAGCACTCGCTGAATTACCTCAGCAAGGAAATGTGGCGCCAGGCGATGGCGATTTCGACGCAACTGCCCGACAGCCTCTTCGGCCAGACCTACACCGCGCTCGACCGGGAACTGACCCGGCAGATCAGCGCGCTGATCGCCCGCCTGCAGCAGATCGGCCTTGTGCGCGCCGACATCGACGGCTCGGCGGTGGGCGAGCTGATCTTCAACAACATGAACATGATGTTCATCGAGTTCGTGAAACGCGACGAGGCGAGGATACCGGAGCTGAGGGCGGCGATACGAAGGCAGAACCGGGTGCTGGTGGCGGCGATATCCGGGGTGTGAGCGCGTCACAAACAGCAACGCTATTCCTCACTGACGTGCCCCTCCGCGCAGGGAGCCATTCCTTTCACATTCTGAGCTTTCGTCGATTGAGGCATGGCGGTTTGCGGGCGGAGAACCGGTCGAGCATTGCGACTTTCATCCATCGGGTATGCCGAGAGCAAGAAGGTCGTTCCGAAGGCCCTCAAGGATTTTTGGGTCCCGATATGGGTCTATTAGAACGGCGCTGACGGTTAGGCCGGGTTTGGCGGCCAGGCATTGCCTGACTGCGTCGGCAGCGAGAGCGACGTCGCCCTCCCGCAAATGGCAAACTGCAAGAAACGCGTATGACCAAAATGAGTAGGAGTTGAGATTGCGGTAGGACTTTATTGCCTCCGAATGCCGTCCGAGAGCCAAAAGAATCTGCCCCCGCACGTCCCAGAACCAATCGTAAGTCAGCGGATCACGCGCGACACATGCGTCAATATCGGACAACCCTTCCGCGTGCTGACCGATATAGCTGCGGCACAAACCGCGGATTGCTCGAACCCAGATGTCATTGGGATTGAGGCTCACGCCCTGGTCCAGGTGGGCAAGAGCCTCATCGAGTTGCCCCAGGAACATGAGCGGGTGAGCCATCGCCTTATGGGACCACGCCTGTTGCGGTCCGAGTTTGAGGGCTCGGCGACCATGAGCCAAAGCCGTCTCGAGTAGTTCTCGATTGTGCGGATTCGCCTCGAGCAGCCATCTTGTCGAAAGTACGATCGCCATCATGGCATGGATCGACGCGACGTTCGGGTCCAGTTCGATCGCCCTGACGAGGTAAGGCTCCGCTTCCAGGATAGTGTCATAGCGAACGAAGCGAACGCGGGCCTGCAGGTAAAGTTCATAGGCATCAAGTTGAGTAATAGGAACACGCCGTATTTTCTCTACGCTTGAAATCCGGATCGTTCCCGCAACGATCGTGGCCACGCTTCTGGCGATCTCGTCCTGAAGATCGAAAATGTCGACGAGTTCTCGATCAAATCGATCTGCCCATATTTGATTGCCGGACCGTATATCTATGAGTTGGGACGAAATCCGCACCCGGTTGCCGGCACGGCGGACGCTTCCTTGAACAAGGTAGTCGGCAGACAACTGCTTCGCGACGGTGGAGGTGTCGGCAACTCTGCCCTTGAAGGTGAAGGATGAATTGCGGGCAATGACGTGAAGTTCACCAAATCTGCCCAGGTCGGTAATGATATCCTCTGTAATTCCGTCGCTGAAATAGTCCTGATCGGAATCGCCGCTCATGTTCTCGAAGGGAAGAACCGCTATCACCGGGCTGTGGCTAGATGGACCCTTGCCAGATCGCGTGACCGACGTCTCGTCCAGCACACGGCGCAATTGCTGAAGTTGGTCGCCGGGATCCACGTTCAACTCGCGCTTTAGCAGCAGCTTGCATGCCTCGTACTGCTTGATGGCAAGAGCCGTCTGGCCCATGGAGACATGGGCCTGAACCAAGGCAATGTGTGACTGTTCGCGTAGGGGTTCGAGGGCCACCAGCCGCTCAGCCACCGCGACACGCTCGCTACCGCTCACCGATGCTGCCAGGGACTCGAGCACACGAATGGCTCGGGCCAACAAGTCGGCGCGGACGTCGCGCAGCCAGTCTTCGAAGACGCCGTCCGTCGAACTCAGGCCGTCAAGGAAAGGCCCGGCATAGAGATCCGCCGCTTGCCGGAGCCCAGCGGCATCGCGGCTTGCGGAGGCGGCGATGAACTCCGTCACGTCGACCGATATGCGTCTTGGACTGAGCGCGACACGATCTCCGATGAGAATTAGAGTATCGGCTTCCTGATCGGCAAAATCCTTGCGCATGGAAGCCAGGGCCTGCCGCAGGCTATTTCTGGCCTGCTCCTCGCCTCGATCCCCCCACAAGAGCCCGGCGAGCTTCTGGCGGGTCGCCTCATGGTTCGGCGCCAAGGCGAGTACGCCCAGAAGCGCTCGGTTCTTCCTGGCGGGCACCTCTAGCCTCGTTCCCTCCCGAGACGTCAGGCGAAACCCGCCCAGCAGATCGAGCCGCGCCAAGCTCATCGCGATTTGCTCTGAATTTCGATTTCTTGCGCGATTTTCACGCGGCTTTTCACAGCCACCTCACGCCCTTCGTTCCACGTTGCCCTTCGATGACTAAACAACATCTGAGGGGAAACTCCAATGTCCGTAGCACCGGAGGCTTTGAAAAAGGCAAACGAGATTCGCATAGCCGATTGCGCGAGACTGCCGGGAACCGATTTCCGTCGATATTTCTGCAAGCTGCCAATGGCTTACGCCACCGCTATCTGGGCGGCCTACAGCGTTGCGATTGGTTTCAGCTCAAACACCTGTCGCTTCGGCGAGGACGTTGGCGAGCTTTGATCCTTGACAGACGACAAAAGAAACACGCGCAATATATCTGGCTGGTGCCCCCGGCAGGGATCGAACCCGCGACCTTCGGTTTACAAAACCGCTGCTCTACCAGCTGAGCTACAAGGGCATGGGCGCTCCGGTAGCATATTTCGTGCGCCAGTAAAGACAAAACTCCGTTTTGGGTTGCTGATGGACGGTGCCGCTTGGCCGGCATGCTGAAAAGTGGCGCGCGGCTTCCTACATCCTGTCCAGGTAATCGCATCGAACGGGTGCCGCATGATCAGATTCGTCATCATCCTGCCGCTCATAGTCGTGACCTGGCTTCTCCTGGTGAAGGTCGTCAGCGATCTGAAGAAGGCCAATATCGACTGGACCGGCGTCGCCACCTTCGTCGGCTTCATCGTGCTGGCCTTCTGGCTGAGGCATGTCACGGGGATGGGGTGAAGGGAGTGAGTAGGGAACAGTCAGTAGTGGGTAGGGTGGCACGCTCGGCGCCCCGACTACTCACTACTCACTCGACTTTCATAGTCGCTCAAAAAATCTCGGAAAAATTTCGAACCTTTCTCGAGGCCGCGACGACAGACGATCAAGAGGCGGATGGTCGCCTCTCCAATGAAACAGGAGATCGTCATGTTCAAGCGCACCATCGTTTCCGGCCTCATCGCCACCACCGTCGCCGCCGGCTCGCTCGTCGGCACCGTCCAGCCTTCGGCCGCCCACGGCCATCATCACCGCCGCGAGCTCGGCATCGGCATCGCCGCCGGCGTCGGCGGCTTCGTGCTCGGCAGCCTGCTCGCCCAGCAGCAGCCCCGCACCGTCTATGTCGAGGAAGGCGGCTACGAAGGTTCCTGGCATGTTCGCCGCTGCATGGCCCGCTACGGCAGCTATGACCCGGATACGAACACCTATATCGGCTACGACGGTTACCCGCACTATTGCCATCTGTAAGAAAAGGCGGGCGAGGAAAGAGGGGCTGCGCGCAGCCCCTTTTCTTGCGTTCGAGCGTTAGACATTCGCCTGATTGGCTGGATTTGAAGCGAACAGCTTTCCGGCCTCGCCGACTTAGGAATTGGGCTTCAGCTCCGGCATCGCCAGTCCGGCCGCCTTGCAGGCGCCGCTGACTGAGGCGTCATTTATCGCGACGAGTTCGAAACTGTTTCCGGCATCGGGATAGATCTTGCCGATGAAAGGCTCGTTGCCGCCCGAAGAACCCTTGTCGTCGACATAGCCGCACACCACGATTTCGTGGCGGCCGTTCAAACTGCGTTCTCCGGCGAGCATCGTTCCGAACTTGGCGGCGAGCGGGTTCTTCAGGTGCTGGCGGACGCCGGCGGTGACGATCTCCTCCATCGCCAGCGAGATCGGAACAGGATCGACCAGCGGGTTGCCGCTGGGATTGCCGATGGGTTCGACCGGCGATGGTGATGGTGCCGTTGCGGAAAACCGGCTCGACCCGTTCTTCCTTGGGATCCTGCTGGTCCATGCCACCCTCCCCTCGTTTGGTGCCGAAGCCAGACTAAACGCTTGCAAAATCGCTGTACATCGCTGGTTGCCTGGCAGGATCCGACCGGGCATAGGCAGGCCGGACCACCGGCTTGACCATCTTGCCGGGGCGTCGGGATGCGTGCGAAAGGGCACGGATGCGGAAAACAGTCGTCCTTCTATCCGCCGCTTCGCTTTGCGGATGCGTGGCGGCGGCGTCGGCATCCTGCTTGCGTTTTCGCTAGGCTTCATCACGCATTGGGCGGCCAACCCGATCCCATGGCAGACCTACCACCTGGTCGCCGTCCTGCCGATCCTGGTCGGCATTGCGCTGCAGATCCGAGCGCTCGCCATCCTGCTCGATATCAAATCCCTGCAGCGAAGCGTTCATGACCGCGCCAGTCGGATATTCCTCGCGGGGCTCATCCTGGCGGCCTGCGGCGTCGGACTGGCCATTCTGCTCGATTTCCTAGAGATATCGGCCAAGAGAGCGTTGCCCGGCGCATCCTAATACGCTTTCACGCCCCCGATCATCTTCGTCACCTCGACCGCGGCGTCGTGCACCAGCGGGCCGATTTCGGCCAGCCGCTCGGGCGTGACCCGCACCGTCGGGCCGGACACCGAAACGCCGCCGATCGGCTCGCCATATTCGTTGAAGATGGCCGCGGCCACGCAGCGCATGCCGGGATGGCGCTCCTCATCGTCCACCGACCATCCGCGATGCTTGATGGTCGCGAGATCATGGGCCAACGCCGAGATGTCGGACAGCGTCTTGTCGGTGTAGCGCTGCAGGCCCGCTTTGCGCAGGATCGCCGCGACCCGCTCCGGCTCCAGATGCGCCAGCACCGCCTTGCCTATGCCGGAAGCATGGAAGGGGCTGCGCGTGCCCGGCCGGAAGAAGGCGCGGATCGCCTGATGCGTCTCGACCTGGCTGACGAAGACGACGCAATCGTCCTCGGCGACCCCCAGATTGGCGGTCTCGCCGGTCTTCTCCATCAGCTCCTGCATGACGATACGGGCGCGGTCGACCAGCTTGCGGCGGCGCAGGAAGGCGGCGCCCATGCGATAGGTCTCGACGCCGACCGACCAGAGCTGGTCGGTCGTATCGAACTCGACCATGCCGTGGTTTTCCAGTGTCGTCAGCATTCTATAGGCTGTGGAGGCGGCAATGCCGCTTTGCGCGGCAATTTCGCTGAGCGACAGGCCGCTGGCCTCGGCGACGATCGCGAGGATGCGCAGCGCCCGGTCGAGCGACTGCACCGACGCCGCTTCGGATGGACCATTGAAGGCGCGCGGCCGGCCGCGCTGGCGTTTTTCCGTCGTTTCCATAGGCGGCATTCTCGCTGAATTCGCGCGAGGTGCAATGAAAAAGTTTTTCAGGTTTTGGCAGGGTGAATAATTTCTGGAAAACCGAAAATGACGTAAATTCAACGGGTAAGCGCCGTTTGCTAAAATTGGAAAAATATTCTGAAAAAATTGAAAAATCGAATGCGCGCTGTCACTATCAAGCCAACCAACGAAATGGAGGCTTGCAATGGCCAGGATGCGCGCTGTCGACGCGGCGGTTCTCGTTCTCGAAAAGGAAGGCATCACCAATGCCTTCGGCGTGCCGGGCGCGGCGATCAACCCGCTCTATTCGGCGCTGAAGGCGCGCGGCACCATCCGCCATGTGCTTGCCCGCCATGTCGAGGGCGCCTCGCATATGGCCGAAGGCTATACGCGCGCCAAGCCCGGCAATATCGGCCTCTGCATCGGCACGTCCGGTCCGGCCGGCACCGACATGATCACCGGCCTCTATTCGGCGTCCGCGGACTCCATCCCGATCCTCTGCATCACCGGCCAGGCGCCGCGCGCCCGGCTGAACAAGGAGGACTTCCAGGCTGTCGACATCGCTTCGATCGCCGCGCCCGTCGCCAAATGGGCGGTCACCGTCATGGAACCTTATCTGGTGCCGATGGCGCTGCAGAAGGCGTTTCACCTGATGCGCTCCTCGCGTCCGGGACCGGTGCTGGT
>NZ_RZSB01000278.1:0-7080 GCF_004023285.1 Mesorhizobium sp. M2A.F.Ca.ET.067.02.1.1 | reverse complement strand
GCATCATCACGCCATGGAATTTCCCGATCGCCATCCCTGCCTGGAAGATCGCGCCGGCGCTGGCCTACGGCAACACCATCGTCTTCAAGCCGGCGGAGCTCGTTCCCGAAAGCGCCTGGACCATCGTCGACATCCTGCACCGCGCCGGCCTGCCCAAGGGCGTGCTCAACCTCGTCATGGGCAAGGGCTCGGTGGTCGGCCAGGCGATGCTCGACAGCCCCGACGTCAACGCTATCTCCTTCACCGGCTCGGTCGGCACGGGCAAGCGCGTCGCCGCGGCAAGCGTCGAGCACATGCGCAAGTTCCAGCTCGAAATGGGCGGCAAGAACCCGCTGGTCGTGCTCGACGATGCCGACCTGGCCGTCGCTGTCGATTGCGCCGTCAACGGCGCCTATTTCTCGACCGGGCAACGCTGCACGGCGTCCTCGCGCCTGATCGTCACCGACGGCATCCACGACCGTTTCGTCGACGCGGTGAAGGAACGCCTGGACAAGCTGGTCATCGGCGATGCGCTGGACGCCAAGACCCAGATCGGCCCGGTCGTCGACCAGACCCAGCTCAAGCAGGACGAAGACTATATCGCCATCGGCCGCCAGGAAGGTGCCGAGCTTGCTTTCGGCGGCGACCGGCTGGAGCGTGGCACGCCGGGCTTTTATCTGCAGCCGGCGCTGTTCGTCGGCTCGACCAATGCGATGCGGATCTCGCGCGAGGAGATCTTTGGGCCGGTCGCCAATGTCATCCGCGTCAAGGATTATGACGAGGCGCTGTCAGTCGCCAACGACACGCCCTTCGGCCTGACCTCGGGCATCTGCACCACCAGCCTGAAGCATGCGACGCATTTCAAGCGCAATTCCGAAGCCGGCATGGTCATGGTCAACCTGCCGACGGCGGGTGTCGACTTCCATGTGCCGTTCGGCGGCCGCAAGGGCTCGAGCTACGGGCCGCGCGAACAGGGCCGCTACGCCATGGAGTTCTACACCACGGTGAAGACGGCCTATACGTTCGCCGGCTGATCCAATCGGGGAGGAGATCGATGAGCGTGGCCGACATGACATGGCTCAACCCGCCGCCGCACCACGCGGTCGGCGACGGCACGCTCACCGTCCGCACCGGCAAGGACACGGATTTCTGGCGCGAGACTTTTTACGGCTTCTGGCGCGACAACGGTCATTTCCTCTACCGCCCCGTCGAGGGTGACTTCAGCGCCGAGGTCACCGTCAAGGGCGACTACAAGGTGCTCTACGATCAGGCGGGGCTGATGCTGCGTCTCAGCGAAACGCATTGGATCAAGGCCGGCATCGAATACACCGACGGCCTGGCCTATTTCTCGGTCGTCGTCACCAACGACACCTCCGACTGGTCGCTGGTCGCCATCGCCGCCGGCAAGGACGGCGTCAGGATCCGCCTGACCCGTCACGCCGAGGCGATCCGCATCCAGTATCTGGATGCCGCAGACGGCCATTGGAAGCCGGTGCGGCTGGCCTACTTCCCGGTCTCGAAATCGGTCGATGTCGGCATGATGTGCTGCTCGCCGCAGCGCGAGGGTTTTGAGGTGACGTTTTCCGATTTTACCATCGCGCCGGCGATTTCGCGGGACCTGCACGACTGACATCGGGAGCGGTTGTGGACAAACCCACCCTTCTCTTTGCGCACGCTGACGAAGCTGTTGAGTCGAAACTGTCGCCTCCGGCGCAGTGGTTTCCCCCCGGATTTGCGCTTGGCTATTCTGATCAGACCGGCGCCGGGACGCGGCCGTTGGCAGGCCTCTCGTCCTCGACCGGAACGGCCACCCTGCGGCGCCGGAAGGCCGGCAACGGGGTCAGCCTGAACAGGCCATAATAGACGATGAACGACGCCATGAAGTAGGGGCCGAGCATCTCGACCTCGAAGAAGGAGCGGATCAGCATCAGTCCGATGGCACCGGCAAGCACCACCGAATCGGCACTCCAGTCGCCGAACACCACTTTCGACACATGGCCATAGAAAGCGCGCAGGATGACCAGCGCCAGCAGGGTGGCGCCGATGAAGCCGATTTCCACCAGCGTCTCGACATAGGTGTTGTGGAAGTGGAAGCCCGTGCGGGTCGAGATATAGAATTCCGCCCACAGCCGCTCCGGATCGGCAAAGCCCTGCACCCAGTAGGCGGCGTAGCCATAGCCGAGCAGCGGACGCTGCTGCGCCGCCTCCCAGCCCTGCTCCCACAGATAGGTGCGGCCGGTGAGCGTCGAATCCTTGCCGAAGATGCCGAGCACGACATCCAGCAGGCCCAGGTTGAGCGCTGCCACGACAGCCATCACCAGGGAGCCGGCGCCGACAACGAACAGCACGCGGCGATAGCGCTGCGACAGCACCTTGCTCATGGTGAGCAGCGACACGACGCCGATCACGGCCGGCAGCGAAGCCACGGACGTCGCCGAATGGGCGATTGCCAGCATGTAGACCGACAAAAGCATGATCGGCGCGGTCCAGGCGAAGCCAAGCCAATTGCGCCGATAGAAGACCAGGAACGCAAGGCAAGAGAAGATGCCGAGCGAGGCGAAGAAGCCGACCTGGTTCTTGGAACCGAAGGCACCGACGAAATTGACCGTGCCGTCCATGATGTCGAGCGCATAACCGCCGACTTTCAGGGAATAGAGCAGAACGACGAAGATACCGATCAGCGAGCCCACCAGCAGCGTGCGCACGCTGATGGTGCGCGCCGCGACATAGGCGCAGACGATGTGCGAGGTATATTGCACCGCCGCGCGCGCGCTGACGCCCGCCGCCTGGGACCAGAACACCGACAGGCAGACATAGAGCGCAAGCGTGATCGGCAGCCAGGCGGTGGAAAGCCTCCAGGTGAAGCGCCGGTAGTCGACGAACAGCAGCGGCAGCCAGACGGCATAGTAGGCGAGGATCAGGATCTGGCCGAAATTGGGCGAATAGGCGAAGGCGATCACGGAAACCGCGACCGCGAAGGCGCCGTAGGTCTCGTTGCGATCGGGATCGATCAGAATGGATTTCGGAATCTTCATGCCGGATTTTGTCCGTTGAGCCCTTCTTGAATGAGCGGCGCTAAGCCACGGCTCGCGCGCGCTGCATCTGCCGCTGCAGGAAGCGCCGCACCGGCTCGTCGTAAACGCGCGTGGCGATGTCCGCGATCACGACGACCGAGGCCGCCATGACGATACCGAACCAGGGATGGTGCGCGAAAGGATCGATGGAGAAAGCCTTGCCGGCTCCGGCGATGATCATCAGCATCGGCGTGTGGATGATGTAGATAGGGTAGGAAATCCGCCCGAGCCAGCCATAGACGCCAGACAGAAGCGGCGCGGTCGGCGCCACCGCGCCGGTCGCCACCATGATCGGGAAGACGATGACGATTGCGGCAAGATCGTAGACAACGCGCGCGCCGCCGGCCGGTGCGACGGCGAAGACGGCAAGGGTGAGCAGGATCGCGCCTTCGACCCACAAGCCGCTCCGCAGGAAGCCGAGACTGCCCTGCCAGCGCGCCATGGAGCGGCAAAGCAGCACCCCGAGGAAGAACGAGAAGGTGACCCGGGGCAGCCCGCTGACGATGGTCTTGCCGGTCATGCCGAAATCCAGCGTGCCGGCGAAAACAGAGGCCGCGACGAGCAAGACGAGGCTGACGACGACGATCCCCGTCAGCACGCGCCGCGACAAAAGGACGAACACCGCGACATAGGCGATGTTGACGATCAGCTCGAAAAACAGCGACCACGAGGCCGGATTGAGCGGGAAGATCGTGTGATAGGCGTCGCTGACCAGCGGGATGAAGAACATGCCGGTCGTCAGCTGCAGGCCGATCTCGGACAGCGGCACGTACTCGGCCGGCATCAGCCTGTTCTTGACCAGCAGATAGAAGAAGCCGAGCAGCGTGCCGGCAAGATAAAGCGGATAAAGCCGGATCAGGCGGATGGCCACGAACGAGCCGGATTCCATGCCGTTCTCGATCTTGCGGTCATAGGCATGCGCTATGACGAAGCCGCTCAGCAGGAAGAAAAGGTCTACCGCGAGATAGCTCGACGGCAGCACCTTGCCATCCGCCAGGAACGGCGAGAAGTGATAGAGCATGACGCTGATCGCCGCCACGCCGCGGATGGCGTCGAGGTTCAGATACACGTGACGCGGGGCTGCGGGCTGCATGCTATGCCTTCAAGCGGTCCAAACAAGATCCCCCGCTCGCGTCGTGCGCGAACGAGCCTGACGTGTTCCTCCCGCCTCCGTTCCTCGGTTCGCTGCGGGGCAAGCTCGGGCCGGCGGCGCGCTACTGGCTGGCCGTCGGCGCCAGCTTCACCTTGATCACGTCGCCCGGCAGCACAGGCGTGTCTTCCTTGGCCTCGATCTCGCTCGTCTTGCCGTCGGCGACCCGCACCAGCGAATAGAGCAGGGGCGGTTCTTGGCTGCCGGTGAGGGCGGCGGTCGTTGCCGGATCCGACGCCTGAGCGATCAAGCCCTTCTGCATGCCGACCCTCAAGCCCGCCTCGTTCAGGCTCGCCTCCGTTTGCTGCCGATCGGCAGTGAGGCTCGAGCCCAGTGTGTTACGGGCGTCGATGGCGTCCTGTTCTGCCTTGCTGATCGACTGCTTGGCGGTGAGGATAGCCGTCTCATAGTCCAGGATCTTGCCCTGCAGATCGGCGACCGTCTGCTGCGAGGAAAGCAATCTCGCATTGGCAATCAGCCCTTTCTGCGCCAGCGGACCGATGCTGTTTGCCTGCTGCTCGGCCAGGTCGACCTGCTTCTGCTGGTTGGCGATCTTCTTTTGCAGCGATTCGATTTCCGACTGCAGAACACCCTTCAACTGGTCGAGCGCATCGAGCTTCAGCTTCAGCGACTTCTGGTCGGAAATGAGGATCGCCGTTTCGTCCGCGACGATCGTCGTCAATCTCGAATCGCCCTGGATTTCCTGAGGCACCTCGAAAGTAGTTTTCCCCGCCAGGTCGGCATCGATGCGGGCTCGCCTGACCATCAGCCGTAAGCGCTGGTCGTCATAGATGTCATAGCTGCCCTTGGCGGTGATCAGATCCTTTTCGATCTGCGGGCCGTTGTCGGCATTGCGCCGAATGCCGCCGGCGATGCTGATTGCCTTGAGCACCGTCAGATCGGGCACGAAGGGAAACTGGCCGGGATTCTGGACTTCGCCCGAAATGTAGAACGGCCGGAACTGCGCCATCTCGACCGAGGCTTCCGGCTTGTCGGGCAGCGCTAGCTTACGCTGCAGCGCGAGCCCGATCGCCGAGGCGATCTCGGCCGTCGTCTTGCCGGCGGCCTGCATGTCGCCGACGAACGGCACCGAGAGCGTCCCGCCCGGACCGACCGAATATTCGCCATTGACGGCCGACCAGTCGCGGAACGTGCCGTCGACCGTCTGCCATTCGGCGACGCGGATATTGAGCTTGTCCTGCGGGCCGAGCTGATAGTCGCCGGCGGCGGCGAATTGCGGCATGGCCAGTGACGCCGCAAGCAAGAAGCCCGCGACGCGGGCTGGTGTCCGAGATATGAGACTGCAGGCGAAAGACAGTCCGAAGAGGTCTTTTGTCAAATGAACGTTTCCGATCCGCTTTGGCCCCATCCGCCCGAATGAGATCACTGCCGGATGCCTACCCCGGTTGCCGCGGGGCAGGCCTGTTGGTCGATAGTTCCGGTCAATAGCTGCCGCGCGACATCCACACGGCAGGAACTGTCTTGAAGATGATGCGAATGTCCTCGAACAATGACCAGTTCTCGACATAATGGCGATCGAAGGCGACCCGCGTGTCATAGGATACGTCGTTGCGGCCGCTCACCTGCCACAGCCCGGTGAGACCCGGACGTGACTTCAGGTAATAGACGGCGGCGCTGCCATAGATTTCCAGCTCGTCGCGCACGACCGGGCGCGGGCCGACAAGGCTCATGTCACCCTGCAGGATGTTGAGGATCTGCGGCAGCTCGTCGAGGCTGAGCTTGCGAAGCACCGCGCCGACGCGGGTGACGCGCGGATCGTTCTTCAGCTTGCGCGTCGCGATCCATTCGGCGTTGGCCTCCGGATTGGCCGCCAGATAGGCGGCAAGCACGCGCTCGCCGTCCGGCACCATGGTGCGGAATTTGAGGCAGGAGAAAATCCTGCCGCCACGGCCGATTCGCTTGTGGCCGTAAAAGATCGGACCGTTGTCCGAAAGCTTGACCAGCAAGGCGACCATCAGGAAAAGCGGGCTGAGCAGAACCAGCCCTGACAGGGAACCGACGATATCGAAGCTGCGTTTGAGCAGACCGCCGATGGGGGGTGGAAAATCAACGCCGACCTGCGCAAAACCCGCATTAGCCGACTTGGCGACATCCCTCATGCAGAAGCTCCATACGTTGAACGGATGGTTTACGGCAAGATATCAAAAAAATGCTGCAGCGCAACACACAATTTCCCATCGCGCTGAAATGTTCACGTCATGAATTGACCAAATAATAAACCTTCCCTGCCCAAATTTTCACCTTTGTGGCGCGTTTATGACAAGGTGACAGAAAACCAGGAAAATGTAGTCCGCCTTTCAGGCCTTTTTTGGACAGTTCGTTCTTTGCTGCAGACGAAACGCGGTTGCATGGCACCGGAAGCACTCGCAACGGTAAGTTATTCAGGTAAAATACTATTCAAAGTCGCGGGTTTGACTGAGCCGAGAAAAGCGGCATTGAATAGCCGCTCAAGCCGCAGTGTGCGACGCAGCATGGCAGAGTCGATCTCGTAAAATCATTGGAAACCATACCTGCCGGGCCTTGCTCCGATCAGCCCGCCTTAATAGAGTCGCAAATTGTTCCTGTCATAGTCTGCATGGGTAAGGAAGGCCGGAAGCAACCGGCCGGATTGGGCAGCCAGAAAGAGCTCTTTGGCGCAACGGGGAGTTACGCGGGTGGGTAAGTCGCAGCTTCTGCATGCTCGTCTCGGTTGAGAGGCCGGCGAACATGTCTCTGCCAAAATTCATCATAGGCATAATGTTCGCGCTGGCGATCGTCATCGGCTGGTCTTATTTCGACGGCGCGTCGGCGGGCACCATCCTCTTGCGTGCCATCGTTTGCGCCGTGATCATCCAGGCAGGCTATTTCCTTCTGGTC
>NZ_RZSB01000277.1:0-7081 GCF_004023285.1 Mesorhizobium sp. M2A.F.Ca.ET.067.02.1.1 | reverse complement strand
GCCGGCGAGCGTGCCGATGACGGTGCCGTCATGCGCCGTGACCGGCAGCGGGCAGGAAATGCCCTTCCTGGCGAGATGGCCCATCAGGCCGAGGAAGAACGGCAGGTCGGCCTTGTCGACGCGCTTCTCGTAAAGCGTCAGGATGTAGGAGCCGGTGGAGGCGTGGACCAGGAAATTGGAATTCTCGGTGCCCTCGGCGATGCCCTTGTAGGAGAGCAGCTCACCCACCGGATAGGCTTTGAGGAATGCGGTCAATTCGCCTTCATTGACGTCGGTGTAGACGGCCATCCGGTTTCACGCCGCTCCATTGACGAAGGCCATGTCGGCCGCCGTCAGTTCGACATCGCGCAGTACCCGCATCACCGGAAAATCCTCCGTTTCCGTGGCCGTGATGGCCAGGTCGATGGTGACGTCGAAACGCTGCCGGAACGCATCGATGATCTCGTCGACGATGATTTCCGGCGCCGAGGCGCCGGCCGACAGGCCAAGTGTCCTGATCCCGGCGATCTCATCCCACGGAATTTCGGCGGCGCGCTGCACGAGAAGCGACATGGTGGCGCCGGCGCGCTCCGCCACTTCGACAAGACGACGCGAATTGGACGAATTGGGCGCGCCGACGATGAGGAAAAGATCGGCGCCGGCGGCCGTCTCCTTCACCGCTTCCTGGCGGTTGGTGGTGGCGTAGCAGATCGATTCGGCCGCGGCCGCGTGCAGTTCGGGAAACCGCTCCTGCAGAGCCCGGATGATGCCGGCAGTGTCCTCGACCGACAAGGTCGTCTGGGTGACGAAGCCCAGCGCCGAGGCGTCGACGGGCACGAAGCGCGCGGCGTCGGCCTCGGTCTCGATCAGCGTCACGGCGCCTTCCGGCAACTGGCCCATCGTGCCGATCACCTCCGGGTGCCCGGCGTGTCCGATCAGAAGCACATGGCGGCCGAGCCGCTGGTGGCGCATCGCCTGCTTGTGCACCTTGGAGACGAGCGGGCAGGTGGCGTCGAGATAGAAGAGATTGCGCGCCTCGGCATCCGCCGGCACCGATTTCGGCACGCCATGCGCGGAAAAGACCACGGGCGACTGACGATGCTCCGGCGGGATCTCGGACAGTTCCTCGATGAAGACGGCGCCGAGGCTCTGCAGCCCTTCGACGACGTAACGGTTGTGCACGATCTCGTGGCGGACATAAACCGGCGCGCCGTATTTCTTCAGCGCCAGCACCACGATCTGGATGGCGCGGTCGACGCCAGCGCAGAAGCCGCGCGGCTGGCAGAGCCTGATCGTCAGCGGTGGCTTTTTCTCAATCATCAAATTCAGGCCGGTTCAGTCGGAAAGCTGGAGGGAAATGAGGTGCGCACCCCTGCCCTGTCAAGAGCGGCCGTTTCACGCTTCTTTCGCCGGGCGGCGCAGACTCAGGATCAGGACGGCGGCGAGAGCGGCGGCCAAGCCATACCAGGTGACCGCGTATTGCAGGTGGTTGTTCGGCAGGTCGATGATGGTGACGCCACCGACCGGCAGGCCGCCGGGATTCGGCGTCTTGTCGGCATCGATGAAGAACGGAACCAGCACGAACCCGGCCGGCAGGCCGGCGGTCGCCGCCATGACATCGCGGTCCTTCCAGTAGAAGATGTTCTTGGCGACATCATTGTCAGGAAGCATCATCGACGGCTTGGTGGGCAGAGGGTTGCGCGCAAGTCCGGTCACCGTCACCTTGCCGGCAATTTCTCCCTGTTGGCGCCTGGCCGGATCCTTGAGATCGTAGGGAACGAAGCCGCGGTTGACGAGCACGAAGCGGCCGCCCTCGAGTTGCAGGGGCGTGTAGACGTTGAAGCCGCTGTCGCCTTGCCAGGTCGAAAAGAAATGCCGTTCGCCCTGGTGCAGAAAAGTGCCCGTCACCGTCACCGGGGTGTAATCGACATCATGGGAAGCGGCGAATTGCTGCTCGACGTCCGCCAGCGGCAACGGAGCGGAATGCGTTCGCTTGTCGATGGTCGCGAGCAGGTCTTCCTTCCAGTGCAGGCGCTGGACCTGCCAGGTGCCGAGCCCGATCAGGATGGCGAACAGGACAAGACCGAGGCCGATGAGCAAGGCCGAACGCGGCCGCGAACGGCCGGCCGCCGAACCGGTCGCCTCGGTCATTCGTGGGATTCCAGCCTGCCCTCGGAGGCTTTCTTCGAGTACTGCAAGGTGATCAGCACGCCCTTGATCAGGCGCAGCGCCGTCAGGCAGAGCACCAGCGCCAGCGGTATCCATAAGATGAAGTGCAGCCAGAGCGGTGGGCTGAACGTCACCTCCATCCAGAGCGCCAGGCCGACGACGAGGAAGCCGATGATCAGGATGACGAACACCGCCGGCCCATCGCCGGCATCGGCGAAGGAATAGTCGAGCCCGCAATTGTAGCAGCGCTTGCCGACGGTGAGGAAGCCCGAGAACAGCTTGCCTTCGCCGCAGCGCGGGCAGCGGCCATGCAGGCCCGCCGAGATCAGGTCGATGGGGGGCCAGATCGCCTTGTCTTCGCTCATTTCATGATCTCGATCGGTGTGCCATCGGCCACCATAGTCCAGATTTCATCCATGTCGGAGTTCGTAACTGCAATACAGCCGTCGGTCCAGTCGACCATTTGAAGCAGCCGGCCGAGCCAGCCGAAACCGTTCGGCTGCCCGTGGATCATGATCGCGCCGCCTGGATCGACGCCGAGGGCCTTTGCCGCCGCCATGTCATCGGCGTTGGGATAGGAGATGTGGATCGACTTGTTGGCGACGCTGTTAGGATTGCGCCAGTCGAGCATGTATCGACCCTCCGGCGTTCGCTCATCGCCTTCCCGATGCTTTTGACCAACCGGATCTCCGCCCAGCGCGATACTGTAGCTGCGCAGGATCTTATCGCCGCCGATCAGTTGCAATTGCCGGTTTGACTTCTCGACGCGCACCAAATCAACCTTCTGCTGCGACAGCACATTGCGTTCAAGCAGCGGAGCCGTCGCGATCAGACGCGCGGCGATGGCCAGAGGAAACTTCACCCACATCGCTCACCGATGGCCGGCCATTGCGCCGAAAAGAAGAAAGGCGGTCGCGTTGCCGCGACCACCTTCAAAACTCCTGAAAAACTGCTGAAAGCAAATTCCGGAGAAATCGCTGCGCGTTTTCCCTGAATTGCTTTTTATCAATGGCCTTCGATCAGCGCGCCGTTCGAGGCCCAGACATAGATGGCGCTGAACAGGAACAGCCAGACCACGTCGACGAAGTGCCAGTACCAGGCGGCAGCTTCGAAGCCGAAATGCTGCTTCGGCGTGAAGTCGCCGCGCATGGCGCGCACCAGGCAGACAGCCAAGAAGATGGTGCCGATGATGACGTGGAAGCCGTGGAAGCCGGTCGCCATGAAGAAGGTGGCGCCGTAGATCGATTCCTTGAACGCGAAGGGCGCGTGCATGTACTCGTAGGCCTGAACCATGGTGAACAGCATGCCGAGGCCGACGGTCAGCACCAGGCCGTTGACCAGGCCCTTGCGATCGCCATGCAGCAGCGCGTGGTGCGCCCAGGTCACCGTCGTGCCCGACAGCAGCAAGATGATGGTGTTGTAGAGCGGCAGATGGAAGGGGTCGAGGACTTCCATGCCCTTCGGCGGCCAAACGCCGCCGGTAAAGGCGGTGCGGGCATACTGGTTTGCCTCGCCGGGGAACAGGCTGGCGTCGAAGAAGGCCCAGAACCAGGCGACGAAGAACATCACCTCGGAAGCGATGAACATGATCATGCCGTAGCGCAGATGCAGCGACACGACGCGCGTGTGGTAGCCTTCATGCGCTTCCCTGATGGTGTCCGACCACCAGGCGAACATCGTGTAGAGCACGATGATCATGCCGATGAAGAACAGCCACGGATTGGCGATGTTGTGGCCGAACACCGGGAAGTTGCCGCCCTTCAGATACTGCATCAGGCAGACGCCGCCGATGGCGGTGACTAGCGCGCCGACCGAACCCAGGAAGGGCCAGGGGCTCGGGTTGACGAGATGGTAGTCGTGGTGTGGTTTTGCGTGCGCGTCTGCCATATCAACCCCCGAGGCTTGCTTCGGAATCTGGAATTTTTTTGCTGCTGCCAGCGGCCGGCGCCGACGAGGCGACCGGCTGTTTCTTTTCGACCGGGAACATCGTGTAGGACAGGGTGATGGTCTTCAAGTCCTTGAGTTCCGGCACGTTGACGATGTCTGGATCGACATAGAACACGACCGGCATGTCCAGCGTCTCGCCGGGCTTCAGCGTCGTGTCGGTGAAGCAGAAGCACTCCACCTTGTTGAAATAGGCGCCGGCCATTTCCGGCTGCACGTTGAACGAGGCGCGGCCGGTGATGGGGCGGTCGAACTTGTTGGTGGCGCTGTAATGCGCCTGCGTCGTCTCGCCGATCTTGATCGTCACCGAACGGGCGACGGGCTCGAACTGCCACGGAATGCCGTTGGTGTTGGCGTCGAAGCGGATGGTGATGTCGCGGTCGAGCACGCGGCCGGCATATTGCTTCTGGGCGCGCTGCGTGGTGCCGCCATAGCCCGTGACCTGGCAGAACATCTTGTAGAGCGGCACGGCAGCGTAGGCCATGCCGACCATGCCGGTGAAAAAGGCGAGGCAGACCGCGGCGACGATGCCGTTGTTCACCTTGCGGGGCTTGCTCACGTCGCCGCCCATCAGCCGCCTCCGAACAGACCCGAGCCGGTCAGGCTCGCGCCATGGTGGCCGAAGCGCGCGATGGTGACGACGTAGAAGATGATGACCAAAGCGGCCAGCGCCAAGCCGATGGCAACGGAACGATTGCGGCGCGCCTTCAGCTGGCGCTCGGTGAGCGTGACCAGTTCGATCTTCTTGTCGGCCACGATCATATCCCCCCCATGACGAGGGCGCGCCCGACCACGCAGTCGACGAGATAGGCGGCGAAGATGGCGAAGAGATAGAGCAGCGAATAGCCGAAGAGCGCCTTGGCCGGCTTCATCGCGCGGTCGCCGTCAGCCATGCCCAGCACTTTCCAGGCATACCAGACGAAGCCTAAGCCCAGCAGCGCGGAAACCACGCCGTAGCCGGCGGTGGTATAGCCGAGCGCCCAGGGCAGCACGCCGATCGGCGCCAGGATCAGCGCATAGGCAAAGATCTGCCGGCGCGTCGAGGCCTGGCCGGCCACATTCGGCATCATCGGGATGCCGGCGCGGGCGTAGTCATCGGACTTGAACAGCGCCAGCGCCCAGAAATGCGGCGGCGTCCACAGGAAGATGATCAGGAACAGGATCACGCTTTCGAGGCTGACCGATCCGGTCACGGCGGCCCAGCCGATCACCGGCGGGAAGGCGCCTGCGGCGCCACCGATGACGATGTTCTGCGGCGTCCAGCGCTTCAGCCACATCGTGTAGATGACGGCATAGAAGAAGATGGTGAAGGCGAGAAGCGATGCCGACAGCCAGTTGACCAGCACGCCGAGCGTCATCACCGACAGCACCGACAGGACCAGCCCGAAGGTCAACGCCTCGCCTGGCGTGACGCGGCCCGCCGGCACCGGGCGGGATGCCGTCCTGGTCATCACCGCATCGATATCGGCGTCGTACCACATGTTGAGCGCGCCGGAGGCGCCGGCGCCTATGGCGATTGCCAGGATGGCGACCATAGCGATCAGCGGATTGATGGCGACGGGCGCGGCGACCAGGCCGACAAAGGCGGTGAAGACGACCAGCGACATGACGCGCGGCTTCAACAGGGCGAAGTAATCGCCCGCTGTCGCTTCCGAGATGCGAAAGCCCGCGTCCTTCATCAATCTGTGGTCGGCAAGGGCCATGCGTACTTAAAGTCCATCATTCCGTTGGCCAAGACCGCCGGCTGTCCGGCGATCTCGTGATAGGGCTGCCTTACTTGATCTTCGGCAGCTGTTCCCACTGGTGGAACGGCGGCGGCGAAGGCAGCTGCCATTCGAGCGTCGTGGCACCCTCGCCCCACGGGTTGGCGCCGGCGACGCGCTTCTTCTGGAAGGCTTCGAACACGCCGTAAAGGAAGATCGCGACGCCGACGGCCGCGATATAGGAGCCGTAGGACGAGATCATGTTCCAGCCGGCGAACGCGTCAGGATAGTCGACTGTGCGGCGCGGCATGCCGGCGAGGCCGAGGAAGTGCTGCGGGAAGAAGATCAGGTTGACGCCGACGAAGGTGACCCAGAAGTGGGTGTTGGCGATCACCGGCGAGTACATATAGCCGGTCATCTTCGGGAACCAGTAGTACCAGCCGGCGAAGATCGCGAACACGGCGCCCAACGACAGCACATAGTGGAAGTGGGCGATCACGAAATAGGTGTCGTGCAGCGAACGGTCGAGGCCGGCATTGGCCAGCTGAACGCCGGTGACGCCACCGATGGTGAACAGGAAGATGAAGCCCAGCGCCCACAGCATCGGCGGCTTGAAGGAGATCGAGCCGCCCCACATGGTGGCGATCCAGGAGAAGATCTTCACGCCGGTCGGCACCGCGATGACCATGGTGGCGAACACGAAATAGCGCTGCGTGTCGAGCGACAGGCCGGTCGTGTACATGTGGTGCGCCCAGACGATGAAGCCGACCGCGCCGATCGCGACCATGGCGTAGGCCATGCCGAGATAACCGAAGACGGGCTTCTTCGAGAAGGTCGAGACGATGTGGCTGATGATGCCGAAGCCCGGCAGGATCAGGATGTACACTTCGGGGTGGCCGAAGAACCAGAACAGGTGCTGGAAGAGCAGCGGGTCACCGCCCTGGTCCGGCACGAAGAAGGCGGTGCCGAAATTGCGGTCGGTGAGCAGCATGGTGATGGCGCCCGCCAGGACCGGCAGCGACAAAAGCAGCAGGAAGGCGGTGATCAGCACGGCCCAGGCAAACAGCGGCATCTTGTGCAGCGTCATGCCGGGAGCGCGCATGTTGAAGATGGTGGTGATGAAGTTGATGGCGCCGAGGATCGACGAAGCGCCGGCAATGTGGATCGACAGGATCGCAAGGTCCATCGCGGGACCGGGCTGGCCTGACGTCGAAAGCGGCGGGTAGATCGTCCAGCCGCCGCCCACACCGAAGGCACCTGGCGCGCTCGGCACGAACATCGAGGAG
>NZ_RZSB01000276.1:0-7088 GCF_004023285.1 Mesorhizobium sp. M2A.F.Ca.ET.067.02.1.1 | reverse complement strand
GTTCCGGCCCGGCGACCCGGTAAGCCTGCTCTCCTTGCTCAAGCATCCGCTGCTCGGGCTCGGCCTCGAACGCTAGGCCGTGCGCAAGGCGGCCGAGTTGGTCGAGCTGGTCGCCTTGCGCGGCGGCACGGGCCGGCCGGATGTCGCATCGCTCGGCGCGCTTTTCGAGACGCGACTCGCGGAGCTGAGCGGCGATACGAGGCAGCCTTTCTGGTTTTCGCGGCTCACCGTGCGCGGCATCGAGCAGGCGCACGGCATACTTAGCCGCCTTACCAAGGCGCTCTCGCCGCTCACCGCTATGCGCGACGAGAAAGACGCCGATATCGCGACGCTGACCAGCGCAAGCGTCATCGCGCTGGAGGATCTCGGCCGCGCCGCCGATGGCAGCCTGGCGGAACTCTATGCCGGCGATGCCGGCGAGAAACTCGCCGAACTTTTGCGCGGACTGGTGGCGGCGTCCTCGCCCTTCACTTTCGCCGCCTCGGAATGGCCCGACGTGATCGAGGCGCTGATCGCGCCGGAGACGGTGAAGCCGGGGCAAGGCACCGACCGCAACATCGCCATCTGGGGCGCGCTGGAAGCGCGATTGCAGAATGTCGACATGCTGGTCATCGGCGGGCTCAATGAAGGGGGCTGGCCGCGCAAGCCCGATAGCGATCGCTTCATGTCGCGGCTGATGAAGACCGGCATCGACCTCGAACCGCCGGAGCGGCGCATCGGCCTTGCCGCGCATGATTTTCAGATGGCGATGGGCGCGGCGGAAGTGTTGCTGACACGGTCGGCGCGATCCGGCGATGCGCCGGCGGTGCCGTCGCGCTGGCTGCAGCGCATCCTGACCTTCATCAGCAAGGAGCCGGCGGCGGCCCTTCGCGGGCGGGGCGACGCGCTGCTTGGCTGGGCGCGCGCGCTCGATGCCGGCGAGAAGAAGGATTTCGCCGCCCGCCCGCAGCCCAGGCCGCCGCTCAGCATGCGCCCGCAGCATTTCTCGGTCACCGAGATCGAGACGCTGCGCCGCGACCCCTACGCGGTCTATGCGCGGCGCATCCTGGGGCTCTCGCCGCTCGAGCCGTTGATCCGCGATCCGGGCGCCGCCGAACGCGGCACGCTGTTCCACGAGATCCTGCATCTGTTCTCGCGGCGGGTGGAGGATCCAAGGGCGCCGAATGCGCTCTCGAGCCTCATCGAAGCCGGCCGTCTCTGCTTTGCCGAGGCAAAGCTTCCGCCGGACATCGAGGCCATCTGGTGGCCGCGTTTCGAAAAGCTCGCCGAGAATATCATCGAATGGGAGCATACCCGCGCCGATGCGGTCGCGAGGCGCTATGCCGAGGAACGCGCCGACAAGACGGTGGTCGGCCGCACCGGCGTGACGCTGTCGGGCTATGCCGACCGCGTCGACCTGCTGGCCGGCGGCATGGCCGACATACTCGACTACAAGACCGGCTCCTCGCCCTCGAAAGCGCAGGCGCACACGCTTTTGTCGCCGCAGCTTGCGCTGGAAGGCGCGCTGCTCAGGCGCGGCGCGTTCAGGGAACTGGGTATCCGCGAGCCCTCGCAGCTGGCCTTCGTGCGGCTGAAGCCGAATGGCGAGGTATTCGAGGAATCGATCCTCGAATACAACCGCAAGCCCCGCACCGCCAACGATCTCTCCGAGGAAGCCTGGGCGCGGCTAGAGCGGCTGCTGTTCCATTATGCCGACCCGACCACCGGCTATCTGTCGCGCGCCCTGCCCTTCCGCGAGGGCGAGGCCGACGGCGATTACGATCATCTGGCGCGCGTGCTGGAATGGTCGGCCGGCGGCGCCAGCGAAGACGAGGCGGAAGGATGAAATATCCGATCCCCTCCGATACCGCCGCCAGCCAGGCGCGCGCCTCGGATCCTGCCTATTCCGCCTGGGTGTCGGCCAATGCCGGCTCCGGCAAGACGCATGTCCTGGCGCAGCGCGTGATTAGGCTCCTGCTCAACGGCACCGATCCGTCGAAGATCCTGTGCCTGACCTACACGCGGGCTGCCGCCGCCAACATGTCGAACCGCGTGTTCTCGACCCTGTCCGAATGGACAGCGCTGCCCGATGCGGAGCTGGCGGTCAGGATCGCGGCGCTGGACGGCCGCGGCGCCGACCGCGACATGATGCGGCGCGCGCGCCGGCTGTTCGCCGAGGCGCTGGAGACGCCGGGCGGGTTGAAGATCCAGACCATCCACGCCTTCTGCGAATCCGTGCTGCACCAGTTCCCGCTCGAAGCCAACATCCCGGCGCATTTCGAGATGCTCGATCCGCAGATGGAGGCCTCGCTGTTCGCCGATGCCCGCCGCGACATGATCTCGGGCGCTGGCGCCGGCGTCGAAGGCCTGGCGGAAGCCTTCGCCACGGTGCTGGAGCGCGGCGGCGAGTTCGGTCTCGATTCCCTGCTTGCCGAGATCGTCGGCAAGCGCGACGAGTTGCGCGATTTCATCGCCAAGCTCGGCAGGGATCGGGATTTCCGGCCGCTCTTCGCCGAATTCGGCTTCAGGCCGGGACAGACGGCCGAGGGCATCGCCGCTTCGCTATGGCCGCTGCCTGGCTTCGACCCCCGCCAGTTCGCCGAATTCGCGCATGCCGCCGAAGCCGCCGACGCGCGGCAGGTGCTGAACAACGTCATCCCCTATGCACGGGGCGCCTTCGCCGAAGCCGACCCGATCCGCCGGCTGCGGCTGCTGGCAAAGGCCTTTCTCAAGGCCGACGGCGACCCCTATGAGCCGCCCAAGATCTTCAAGAAGGCGCTGGTCGACCGGCTACCGGATCTGCCGGACCGCTATCTGGCCGGGGCCAAGGCGATCCTCGACGTGTCGGACCGGCTGGCGCTGTTCCGCATGCTGGAAGGCACGGCGGCGGCGCTCACCGTCGCCGGCTGGCTGATCGCGCGCTACGAGCAGTTGAAGCGCGGACGCGGCTTCCTCGACTTCAACGACCTCATCACCCGCACCGTGAGCCTGCTGTCACGGCCCGATGCCGGACCATGGGTGCAGTTCAAGCTCGACCAGGGCATCGATCATATCCTGCTAGACGAGGCGCAGGACACCAGCCCGGACCAATGGGAGGTGGTGAAGAAGCTGACCGAAGAGTTCTTTGCCGGGCTCGGCCAGCGCGAGGCAGTCAGGCGCACGGTGTTTGCCGTCGGTGACGAGAAGCAGTCGATCTACTCCTTCCAAGGCGCCGCACCCGACTCCTTTGCCGAAAGCCGGCTATTGTTTGCCGGCCGTGTGCGCGACGCCGAAGCCGCCTTCGCCAATCTCAAGCTCACCTGGTCGTTCCGGTCGAGCGACGATGTGCTGGCCGCCGTCGACCGCGTCTTCGCGGAACCCGGCGTGCGGCGCGGCATCAGCCACGATCCCGATCCGCTCAGCCACAAGGCGATCCGCATCGACGCGCCGGGCTATGTCGAGGTGTGGCCTTCGGTCGGCGCCGAAATGGTCGAGGAGCCGGACGATTGGACGCTACCGGTCAACCATGCCAGCGCGCCCGCCGTGCGCGTCGCCGAGCATGTCGCCACGACCATCCAGACCTGGCTCAAGCAAGGCGAGATAATCGAAGGCAAGGGCCGGAAGCTGACCGCCGGCGACATCCTGGTGCTGGTTCGCAAGCGCGACCGCTTCGTCCATGCGCTGTCGCGCAGCCTGAAGAACCGGCAGATCCCGGTCGCCCGCGCAGATCGGCTCAGCCTGCCCGGCCATATCGCGGTGCAGGACCTGATCGCGCTCGGGCATTTCCTGATCCAGCCGGAAGACGATCTTTCCCTGGCCGCGGTGCTGCGCAGCCCGATCTTCGAGGTCTCCGAGGAGACGTTATTGACGCTTGCCGGCCAACGGCCGAAGGGCCAGTCGCTGATTGCCTCGCTCAGGCATCACGCGGCCGAAGATGTTTCCCTCGCCGCTGTCGTTAGCCGGCTCGATGGCTGGGCAACCGAGGTCGCGTTCAAGCCGGTGTTCGAATTCTACGCCGCGGCGTTGGCGCGTGACGGGCTGCGCCGCAAGATGACGGCGCGGCTGGGGCCCGAGGCCGGCGACATCCTCGACGAATTCCTGAGCTTTTGCCTGGCCGAGGAACGGACCGGACTGCCGGGGCTGGAATCCTTCCTCTCGACGCTGGAGAACGCCGGCCCCGAGATCAAGCGCGAGATGGACCAGACGCGCGACGAGGTCCGCGTCATGACCGTGCACGCCGCCAAGGGCCTGGAGGCACCAGTCGTCTTTCTGGTCGACGGCGGCTCGGCGCCGTTCAGCGACCAGCATCTGCCGCGGCTGATGCCGTTCGAAGGCTCGGGGACGCAATGGAAAGGCAAGGGCTATCTGTGGCGCTCGGCCAGCGATGTCGCCAACGGCGTCTCGAAGGCGGCGTCGGTGCGGGCGCGCGAGCTGGCGGACGACGAATACCGGCGGCTGCTCTATGTCGGCATGACGCGCGCCGAGGACCGGCTGATCGTCTGCGGCTATCACGGCAAGCGGCAGCCCAGCCCCGGCACCTGGCATTCGATCGTCAGCCGCGCGCTGCTGGGCGCGCCCGAGAGTTCCGAGCGGCGGCATCCGGCGACGGCCGATGTGGCCGTGCATCGCTTCCATATGACGAAACTGCCGCCGGTGGCGCTGGCAGCGGGCGAAGCCGAGCATAAAATCGAGCATGCCGCGCCGCTGCCGGACGAGCTGTTCCGGCCGTTGCCGCCCTATGAAGACCTGCCGCGGCCGCTTTCGCCCTCCGGCGCTTCGGCCTTGATCGAGGAAGCGCACGACGCCATCCCCGATACGCGCTCGCCGGTGCTCGACGCTGCCGCCGAGCCCGGCTTCGCCGTCGTGCGCGGCCTTGCCCTGCACAAATTGCTGCAGATGCTGCCCGGCATCGCCGAGGCGGAAAGGCACGGTGCGGCCGAGCGCTACCTGGCGCGCACCGGCGCAGATTGGCCAGATGGTGAGCGCGACAGGGCGTTGGACGCGGTGCTCTCCATCCTTTCCGACGACCGCTTCGGCGCGTTGTTCTCGCCGTCGTCCCGCGCGGAAGTCGCGATCATGGGCAGCCTGGAGGTGAAGGGCAGGCTGCGTTCCATCTCCGGCAAGATCGACCGGCTGGCTGTCACCCCGCAAAAGGTGTCGATCGTCGACTACAAGACCAACCGGCCGGCCCCCAAAGACCTGGCCGAAGTGCCGCCGGCCTATGTGCTGCAGCTTGCGCTCTATCGCGCGCTGCTTGAGCCGCTCTATCCGGGACGCGCGGTGACCGCGGCGCTGCTCTTTACCGAGGCACCGCGGCTGATCGAGCTGCCGGCCAGGGCCATGGACGATGCCCTTGCCCGACTCACGGGAGCGTGACACAAGAACTGCTTGAACATCGCCGCCACAACCACCACATTTGGTGCAACCCGAGTTTTCGAAAGGATTTCAGCATGGCCACCGTCAAGGTCGACAATGGCAATTTCCAGGCCGATGTGCTCAACGCCAAGGAGCCGGTCGTGGTGGATTTCTGGGCCGAGTGGTGCGGCCCGTGCAAGATGATCGGCCCGTCGCTGGAAGAGATCGCCAAGGAGCTCGGCTCCAAGGTGAAGATTGCCAAGCTCAACATCGATGAGAATCCGGAGCTTGCCGCGCAGTTTGGCGTGCGCTCGATCCCGACGCTGATGATCTTCAAGGGCGGCGAAGTGGCCGACATGAAAGTGGGCGCCGCGCCGAAGACGGCGCTGTCGCACTGGATCAACGGCGCCATCGCCTGAGTCAATCCGAAAGGTTCAAGATCAAGCCCGGCCATCGCGCCGGGCTTTTCTTTGGCGCCATCGCTCATGGCGCCCTGGCCCTGACGTTCGCGCCCGCCATCTCCTCTTCTACAGGAAAAGGAGAACGCCATGACCGGAACAGCCAAGGCCACAGTCCATGTCGACAATGAGCGGGTGATCGTCACCGAGTACCGCTTCGCGCCCGGCGCCAACACCGGCTGGCACCGCCATGGCCACGACTATGTCGTCGTGCCGCTGATGGACGGCAAGGTGAGGCTGGTGACCAAGGACGGCGAATCCTTCGCCGAAATGAAGAAGGGAGCGCCCTATTTCCGCCGCGAGGGCGTTGAGCACGACGTCATCAACGCCAATGACGGCGAATACGCTTTTATAGAGATCGAGCTGAAGTAGGCTTGGGTCACCAGTCGACGACGCGATCGCCGCCGGTGAACTGCGCGCTTTTTGCGGTGGATTCGAACAGCTCGATCCTCACGCCGTTGGGATCGGTGATCCAGGCCTGAAAAGTGTCGTCGCAGGCGAGCTTCTTCGGCGTCACCTCGACGCATTTCGAGCGGATATGGGCGATCGCAGCCTCGATATCTTCCACTTCCAGGCAGAAATGGTTGATCTGGTTACGGTCGCCGTCGCTGGCCTCGGTCTTCTCAAACACCTCGACATGGCTGCGGCCGCGGCAGTTGAGATAGAAGCCGAAAATCCTGCCGTCGCGCAGGAAATTGAACCTTGTGTCCATGCCAAGCACGTCGCGATAGAAGGAGCGTGTCGCCTCCAGGTCGTGCGCGAAGATGCAGACATGGGCGAGCTGCCTGACTTTGATCATGGCCGGTTCCTTTCGGCCCCCGCCGAATCCGCAGCGCTATCTTGACCCGGCCTCAGGTCGGAGGCGTGCCGTTTTCGGCCAGCACGGCGCCGGCGAAATAGAGCGAGCCGCCGATGAGAATGCGCGGCGCCGGGCCGTCCCAGGAGTCGCGCAAGAGCATGAGGGCGCTGGCGACGGAGCTGACCGGCTCGGCCGACAGGCCGGCCTCTTCCGCCCGCAATGCCAGCTCGTCGTTGGGAACGCCGGCATCGCTGTTGCTTACCGGCACGGTGTAGACATGGCGGGCAAGCCCCTTGAAGGCGCTGAAATAGCCGGTCTGGTCCTTGGTGTTGATCATGCCGGAAATCAGCACCAGCGGTCTCGGATTCTTCTCCTCCTGCTCGGCCAGCGCCTCGGCGATGACGATGCCGGCGCCGGGATTGTGGCCGCCGTCCAGCCAGATATCCGCGCCCTTCGGAGCCAGATCCACCAATTTGCCCTGCGTCAGCTTCTGCATGCGTGCAGGCCAGGCGCTGTCT
>NZ_RZSB01000275.1:0-7088 GCF_004023285.1 Mesorhizobium sp. M2A.F.Ca.ET.067.02.1.1 | reverse complement strand
CGTTACGAAGAATCAACGCGTTTGTGCCTAAGCTGCACCGGCAAATTGTTGGCCAGAGGGCGTTCGACGGTCAAACTGTCATGATTTGCACACAAACAACCGCCAGATGCAGGGCGATTGGGGTTTGATGAATTGAATCGGGCATGCTGACCAAAAAAGGCAAATACGGCCTCAAGGCCCTTGTGCATCTTGCCAGCCTGCCGGCTGGCCAGCTTGCATTCGTCAACGACATTGCGGTCGCCAACAACATCCCGAAGAAATTCCTGGATGCGATCCTGGGCGAGCTGCGCAATGCCGGCTTCGTCCAGAGCCGCAAGGGCAAGGAAGGCGGTTATCGCCTCGCCCGGCCCGCTTCCGAGATCAAGATCGGCCATGTCGTGCGCGTGCTCGACGGACCGCTGGCGCCAATCCCTTGCGCCAGCCGCACGCAATATCAGCGTTGCGAGGACTGCGACGAGGCGACATGCCAGGTCCGCCACATGATGCTGGAAGTGCGCCAGGCAATCGCCGAGGTGCTGGACAACCGCAGCCTCGCTGCCATGCGCGACGCCGACAACGACGATTTCCCGGCAGAGCTCACTTCGCAGATCTGAAACGGCTCGCCCTCGACAGAGGCCCCTTGGTTGCTTGTCTGCTTTCGACGCAGTAAAGCGGCAGAGCACGATCCGGAAAAGTGGGTACCGGTTTTCGGACAAGATCATTCTCCATCTAAAAAGTGGAACGGGGCTCTGACGCATGAGGCTGCCTTGGCTTGGCAATTCCCGCAGGGCCAGCCGGCAGCCAACGTCGAACGACATCTATCGCACCGAGATCATCGCCGATGTGCCGGTGCCGGAGCGCAATGAAACCGTTCGCTTCTTCAGCCGCAAGGTAATCCGCCCCGGAAAACTGCGACGCTTCGCTAATCGGGACCTGCGCGAGAGCCTGCTGTCCTGCTTCTATCTCGGCGTCGCGGCTGTTCTGCCGGTCTCCTGGTGGGAACCCATCTGCGGCTGGGTGTCGGGGCTCCGGCGCAAGCGCCATTTCCGCAAGGAGTTCGCCCGCTACGACATCGCGGTGAAGGCGGTGCTCGGCGACACTGTCGACACGCGAAGAATATTCGAAGCGCAGCTTGCCGCCGTTCACCGCCGGCGGCTGACGCTTGCTGCGCATCTCGTCGCCGACTGGCGCTGGTCGCCGGCGATCCGCCTCGAAGGCCTCGAGGCTCTCCACCAAGCCCTGCACAACGGGCGCGGCGTCATCATATGGTGCGACCAGTTCACGGCGCAGACGATCATGGGCAAGCGCGCCTTGCATGAGGCCGGCGTCGATGCCCATCAGGTAAGCGCGCGGTACCACGGTCTTTCGCCAAGCGAATTCGGCTTGCGCGTCATCAATCCGCCATTGGTCGAGGTCGAGAACCGTTTCCTGAAAAGCCGGATCGTCTTTGAGCGCACCGACGCATATCAGGTCACCACGCGCATCCAGAAGGTCCTGAAAGCAAATGGCGTGGTGCTGATGACCAACACCATCTATGCCGGCTCCGCCTTCGCCGAGGCCGCCATGGGCGAACGTGGCTGGACCCACCTCGCCTCGGCGCCGGCAAACTTCGCCGCACGCGCGGGTGCTGCGCTGTTTCATATGGCGACGATCGAGACGATCCCTTTCCGCCAGTACCGGGCTATCGTCAGCGAGCTGAGCGCAGGCACGCAAGCGCCCGCATTGCCGGCGGGGGACACCACAGCGGCGAAGAACCTTGCGGTCCAGGCGGGATACATCCTGTCGAAGCGCGACCATATGCTGGAAACGCTCAAACTCTGTCCGGAGCAGATGATGGCCTGGTCGAGCGCCACGCGGCTGACCGAGCGGCCAACCGAGGCCGCAATCGGCAATGACGGCGCCTGAATCCCCCGAACTGTTCTAACCAGCAATCTCTTTCAAGATATCGCCAACACTTCGCGTTCCGTCGGCCGTCACCGCCCGCTCGTCCGCGGCAGGCTCTTCCAGCGTGGCGAACTGGCTGTCGACCAGGCTTGCGGGCATGAAATGGCCCTTGCGATTGGCGACCCGTCGCCAGGCGGTCTCGCGATCGATCTTGAGGTAAAGGAAGACGACCTCCGGACAAAAGCGGCTCAGCCTGTCGCGATACGTCCGCTTCAGCGCCGAGCACGCCGCCACCGCATTCCGCCCTTCGGCAACGGAACTCGCGATGCGCGCGCCGATGGCGTCGAGCCAGCCCTCGCGCAGCGCATCCGTCAGCGGCTCGCCGCGCGCCATGCGCGCCACATTCTCCGGCGGATGCAGCCGGTCGCCTTCGATGAAGTCGGCGCCAAGAGCCCCGGCAAGCGCTTCGCCGACGGCCGTCTTGCCGCAACCGGCAACGCCCATCACGACGATGGCCGGCACCGTCCGAAGATCGGTCATGCGAAGCTGCGGTCTTGCGCTTGCCTCATCCACGGTCAGCGGCTTGCCGGCGCGCGCCCGTAGAGCAGAAGCATGGCGACGATGACGACGCCATAGATGATCTGCCGCCCCGCCTCGGGCATCTGCATAACCGAGAGGATGGATTGCAGGAGCGTGATCAGGATCACGCCCGCAACCGTGCCCAGATAGGAGCCGCGCCCGCCGAGGATCGACGTGCCGCCCAGCACGACGGCGGCGATCGACGGCAGCAGATAGGCGTCGCCCATCGACTGCGCCGCCTTTGAAGCATAGCCGGCCAGAAGCACGCCGCCAAAAGCCGATAGGCCGCCGGAGACGGCGAAGGCGATCAGCACGATACGGCGCGTGTCGATGCCGGAAAGATAGGCGGCGCGCTCGCGATTGCCGATGCCGTAGACGGCGCGGCCGAAGCTGGTGCGGGTCAGCACGAAGACCATCGCGGCGCCGATCAGCGCCCAGATGATGACGGCGTTGGGAACGCCCGGGATGGTGAAACCGGTTGCCAGATAGCGCATCGCCGCCGTCGCCGAATCCTGTGGCGAGAAACCGCCCGTATAGACAACCATCAGCCCTTGCGCCACGGCATTGGTGGCCAAGGTGATGATCATCGAGGGAATGCGCAGATAGGCGACGCCGATGCCGTTGACGAGGCCGATCGCGACCCCGCACAGGACCCCGAAAGGAATGGCCAACGCGACGCCGAGCGATCCGTAGGCGGCGGCCGCGCAGGCCATCATCGCGCCTGTGGCCACGGACCACGGCACGGACAGATCGATCTGGCCGAGCAGGATGACCAGCATCATGCCGGTGGCGATGACACCGAGGAAGGACGCGACCTTCAACTGTTGCAGCAGATATTCCGGCGAAAGGAAGCTGCGCGAATAGAGGCTGCCGAGCAGGAGCAGGATCACAATGCAGGCGAAGGAGGTGACAACAGCCGGATCGGCGCGTCGCAGAAATTTGGGCATGCGGCCGGCGATGCCGCCGATGGTCGTTTCGCTCACAGGAACCACTCCAGCCGGTTGCGCACCCGAAACAGCGCGAAAGCGCCGAGGCTGACCGCGATCAACAGGATAACGCCCTGGAACAGCGGCTGCCAGAGCGGATCGAAGTCGAAGACGAACAAGAGGTCGCCGATGGTGCGGAAGGCGAGCGCGCCGAAGATCGCGCCGATGGCGCTGCCCTTGCCGCCGAACAGCGAAACGCCACCGAGCACGACGGCGGCGATCGAGAACAGCGTGTAGGCGTTGCCGCTCGCATAGGCCGCCTCGCCCGTATAGGTGAAGAAGGTCAGGAACAGGCCGCCGATGGCCGCAAGCAGGCCGGCAAGCGTGTATGCCAGGAACTTGCCCCTGCGGATCGGCACGCCCGACATGTAAGCCGCCGTCTCCGATGAACCGGCCGCATAAGCGGCGCGCCCGAATTCGGAGCGGCTGAACGGCACCCAGACGACGAGCACGATGACCAGCAGCGCCACGAGGCTCGCCGGCACGACGCCGAAGAAACGCCCGGTCAGGAAATCCGCAAGGTCCTCGTTGACCGAACCGCCGGGAACCGGTCGCAAAAGCAGCGCCAGGCCGAAAAAGACGGCGCCCGTGGCTATGGTGGCGACGATCGGCTGCAGCCGACCGTAGATGACGATCGCGCCGTTGACGGCGCCGCAGATGAGCCCGGTGCCGAGCACCGCCAGCACGCCAAACGCCGTCTCCAGGCCGGTGCCGATCACCAGCCACGAAGCCATGCAGTTGGTGAGCGTGAAGATCATGCCGACCGACAGGTCGATGCCTGCGGTGATCACCACCAATGTCTGAGCCATGGCGACGAAGGCCAGCAGCACGCCCTTGTTGGCCGCCGTCTGCACGACATTGGCGGTGAAGCCGGCCGGATGGTTGCCGCTGTAGATGGCGAACATGACGATGAAGATGCCGAATGCCAGCAGCGTTCCGCGCTGCTCGGCCAGCCAGTAACGCCAGTCCTTCACGCGCCCACTCCCTGCCTCGGCCCGGCACCTTCGCCATGGATGTTGAGCGCGCTGGCGATCAGCGCGTGCTCGGTGATCTCGGCGCCGACCAGCTCGCGCTTGACCGCGCCGTCATAGAGCACCAGCACGCGGTCGCAGCAGCCGATCAGCTCGTCATAGTCGGTCGAATAGAACAGAATCGCGGCGCCCGCGTCGGCCAGCTTGCGCATCAGCTGGTAGAGCTCCTGCTTGGTGCCGACATCGATGCCGCGCGTCGGATCGTTGAGCAGGATGATGCGCGGTTGCCGCATCAGCCATTTGGCGATCACCACCTTCTGCTGGTTGCCGCCGGAGAGCGCGCCGACAGGGATGTCGAGGCCAGCCGTCTTGATGGCCAAGAGCCCGACCATGTCGTCGATCAGCCGCTGCTCGGCGACGCGATCGATGATGCCGCCTTTCGACAGCCTGTCGAGCGCCGCGAAGGACAGGTTCTCGCGCACCGTCATCGGCAGCATCAGCCCTTCGGTCTTGCGATCCTCGGGGATCAGCGCCATGCCGATGCGGCCGTGGCTGGCCGCGGTCGGGCTGGCGATCGTAACGGGCTTGCCGTCGATCAGGATCTCACCCGAAAGGCCACGCAGCACGCCGAAAAAGGCAAGCAGCAATTCGCGCTGCCCCTGTCCATCGAGACCGCCGAGACCCACGACTTCCCCTGCCCTGACGCTCAACGAGATATTGTCCAGCCGGTCGGCCCAGGAGAGGCTGCGCGCTTCGAGAACCGTCGTCGCGGCCGCAGTTGGACCGGGTTTCGGCGGGAAGATATGGCTGTATTCGCGGCCGATCATCAGCTCGACCACTTCATTGTCGCTCTTCGAGCCGGCGGGGTAGCTGGCGACGTTGCGGCCGTTGCGGAACACCGTGCAGTGGTCGGCGAGCTCGGCGATCTCGTTCATGCGGTGCGAGATATAGAGCAGCGCCAGTCCTTCCGAGCGCAGCCGCTTCAGCACTTCGAACACCTTGGCTACATCGGCCGCCGTCAGCGCCGAGGTCGCCTCGTCGAGGATCAAGATGCGCGGTTTCCGGGCCAGCGCCTTGGCGATCTCCACCATCTGCCGGCGCGACAGCGGCAGATCCTTGACCAGGGCACAGGGATGGATGTCGGAAGCTCCGGCGCGTGCCAGCGCTTCCTCCGCGATGCGCCGCTGCGCCTTGCGGTCGATCATGCCGAAGCGTTTCGGCGGATCGAAAATGACGATGTTGTCGGCGACGCTCAATTCTGGGATGAGCGACAGTTCCTGGAAGATGCAGACGATGCCGGCCTGATTGGCTGCTGCCGGCGAGGCGAAGCTCACTTCGCGGCCATCGAGCGTCATCGTGCCTTCGTCGGGCGCCACGACGCCGGCCATGACCTTGATCAGCGTCGATTTGCCGGCGCCGTTCTCGCCCAGAATGGCGTGGATGCCGCCGGCAGTGACCGTCAGGTCGGCCTTTTCAAGGGCCCGCACGCCGCCATAACGCTTGGAGATGCCTTCCATGCGGAAGAGCGGAGCCGCGCCGTCCATCAGCCCTCCCTGGCCGTTTCGAGTTGAGAACAGGAGGACGGTGCCGCGAGCTCGCCGCGGCACCGTCCGGTCAGACTATTTGTTTTCCTTGGTCTGGCCCATGATTTCCTGCGCGGTGAAATTGATGCCGCAGGTCGGGAAGGAATTGCCGACGAAGAAATTGTCGGACTGGTCCGGGAAGTAGTCCTGGCCGGCCTTGAAGTTCGGGTCCTCCACGATAGCCAAAGGCAACTTGACCGATTGCGGCACGACATTGCCTTCGAGCGCCGAGATCGCGGTCTTGATGGCAACCGCCACCTGTGCGGGGCCGGTGCCGGCGGACGAGCATTTCAGTCCATCGGCAGCGTGCGCGGCGCAGAATTTGCGGAAGCCGTTTTCCGTCTCGCCGCCGAAGGGCACGAAGGGATGCTTGGCGTCGATCATCGCCTGCACGATGCCGGTGTCGCCGCCTTGCCCGGTGACGCCGTCGAACGGCCCGCTGGTGGCGATGGCATCGGCCGTGGCCTTTTGCGCCACGCCGTCATCCCACTTGCCGACGACCTCGGTGACGTCCCACTTCTTGCCCGACCCATCGAGCACCTCGTGGATGCCGTTGTGGCGATCGGTGTCGACCGAGGTGCCGGCAACGCCGCGCACTTCGAGCACCTTGCCGCCATTCGGCACATGCGCGACCAGCCATTTGCCCCAGAGCTCGCCCAGGCCCTTCTGGTCGACATTGACGTTGATGGCATCCTTGGTGTCGAGGATGTTGTCGAAGGCAACGAGCACGACGCCGGCTTCCTTGGCACGCTTGATGACTGGCCCGAAGGCGGTCGGATTCTGTGCGTTGACGACGATCGCGTCGAAGCCGGAATCGATGAAGTTGTTGATCGCCGAAATCTGCGCCGGCACATCCTCGCCGGTCGACACGACCTTGAATTCCTTGAGCTTCTTGGCGACATCCGGCTGCGCCGCATAGGCCTTGGCCGTCTGGATCATCTGGATGCGCCAGGTGTTGGCGATGTAGCCGTTGGCAAGCGCGATGCGGTAAGGACCGTCTTTTTTCGGAAATTTGAAAAACGGCGAGGCGGCCGCCCATGGCGCAAAGCAGTCCGGCTCTGCCGCGGGTCCCTTGACAACTTCAGGTCCGGCGATCGCCGACGAAC
>NZ_RZSB01000274.1:0-7129 GCF_004023285.1 Mesorhizobium sp. M2A.F.Ca.ET.067.02.1.1 | reverse complement strand
TCCTCGAACTGTCGGCCGCCGACCGGCCCAAGCTCGACGCGCCCGCCGCGTAAAGCATGATCTCAAGAGGTGGGAACCGGCTTTGGAAAAAATCATGCTCCAACTGAGAGTTAGATCAGCATGACGGTCCAATCAGACGTTGTGCTGATCTAATGCCGCACGCGATCGAAGCGCGACGGCTGGATGTCGGCTATGGCGGCCGGCAGACGGCCGTCAGAGTGCTCGCCGGCCTCGACCTCACCGTGGAGGCCGGTTCCTTCCTGTCGATCCTGGGCCCGTCAGGCTGCGGCAAGTCGACCTTGCTCAGGGTGGTGGCCGACCTGCTCGATCCGCTCGGCGGCACGATCAGCGTGCTTGGCGAGACGCCGCATACGGTGCGCTCGCGGCGCGATGTCGGCTTCGTCTTCCAGGATTCGACCCTCCTTCCCTGGCGCACGGTGCGCGACAATGTGCGCTTGCCGCTTGGCGTCGGCCTGCGCAGCCTGACACGCAAGATCGAGGATCGCAGCACGGAACTGCTTGAATTGATGGGGCTCGGCGCCCTCAGTGAGCGCCTGCCGCATCAGCTCTCCGGCGGCCAGCGCCAGCGCGTGGCGATCGCGCGCGCCCTGCTCAGCGAACCGAAACTGCTTCTGATGGACGAACCCTTCGGCGCGCTGGACGAGATCACGCGCGACCGATTGAACGACGAGCTGTTGGCGCTCTGGCGGCGCAGCGGCACGACCATCCTCTTCGTCACCCATTCGATCGCCGAAGCAGCCTATCTCGGCGAGCGCGTCATCGTGCTGGCCGCCAATCCGGGACGTGTCGTCAAGGACCTCGACATGCGGCCTCTCAAGCAGGAAGGCAATCGCTGCAAGCGCGAGGATGCGGCGATCGTCGCCGCCATGGCCGATCTGCGAACGGCGCTGGAGCGCGCATCGTGAGACAGGCGCCGCTCTCCCCGCACATGACGGCCGCGCTCCCCGTTCTCGGCGCGGCTTCGATCCTGCTCGCCTGGCAATATCTTTTGCCGTTGCTCGGCGTGCCCGCCTATATCGTGCCGACACCGACGGCGATTTTCGGCGTCTTCCAAAGGAATTTTGCGCTCCTCATCGACAATCTGCGGCCGACGCTGATCGAGGCGCTGGCCGGCTTCGTCATCGGCAATCTCGCTGCCGTGCTGCTGGCCGTGCTCTTCGTCCACAGCCGCGTCCTGCAGGCGGCCTATTTCCCGATCGTGCTCTTCTTCAACACCATCCCCATCCTGGCGCTGTCGCCGATCATCATCCTGATCTTCGGCCTCGGCATGACGCCGAAGATCGTCATCGCCGCGGTGATCTGCTTCTTCCCGACGCTGGTGAACATGATCCGCGGCCTCGATTCGGCCAGCGACAACGAACACGAGCTGTTCCGGGTGCTGTCGGCGACGCGCTCGGAGATCTTCTGGAGCCTGCGCCTGCACCGTGCTCTGCCGATGTTGTTCTCGTCACTCAGGATCGCGTCGGCCACCGCCGTGATCGGCGCCATCGTCGGCGAGTGGATCGGCTCGGACAAAGGGCTCGGCGCGCTGATCATCCAGGCGACCTTCAACTATCAGTCCGACCGGCTCTACGCCGCGATCGTTCTTTCGTCATCGCTGTCGATCGCGCTGTTCTGCCTGGTGGTCCTCGTTGAGCGGCGGATCATTAGATATTGAGCCCCGGCCGCCCGTAGGGCCGCCCGAGTTAACAATAGCCTCCGATCAGGCATTCATCGCGCATTTAATCCGCCTGCTGTAGGATGCCGCAGCACAACCAAACCGGGAGACAATTCGTGTTAAGAACTTTTCACGTCTCGATCCGAGCAACGCTGGCCTTCATCTGCCTCGTCAGCTTGGCCGCGGCCGCTACGGCCCTGTTCCCTGCCACCGCGTCGGCACAGCAGCTGCGGCGATGCGCGAATGAGGGCGGTATTTGCCGCCTGCCCTACCCCACGCAAGTGGTCTACGGCGCGCGCGGTCGAATGACCTCCCGGTTTTTCGATCGTCGAGCCGTCCCTTGCTCGAATCGCGTTTTTGGCGACCCGGCCCCCGGCCGCGAAAAGGCCTGTTATTTCGTGGCGCGTGGCGGCGGCTATGGCGATGACAATGATTACGGGGACGATGACTACGGCTCGCGCCCGGACCGCGGCGAATGGGTCGCCTGCGCCAGGGAGGGTGAGTTCTGCGATTTCCGCGGCCGCGCGATGGTCAGATACGGCGCACGTGGCCAATACACGCAGGACGTCTTCAGGAACGGCGTTCGCTGCAGCAACGACGCTTTCGGCGATGATCCCGCTCCAGGCGCTCACAAACGCTGCTACGTCAGGCAGTAGCGACCTGAGCCCTCGACAAGGTGGCGGCCCCGCAGGGGCCCCGCTGCCGCTTAATACAGCCCCGCACGCGCGTTAAATGCGCCGGATAAGCCGATTTTCCGATTGATCCTGTCAAGGATGATGGCGCGAGTGACGGGGCTCGAACCCGCGACCTCCGGCGTGACAGGCCGGCACTCTAACCGACTGAGCTACACCCGCGCACTGACGAGCACGTGTCAGGCGTGTTCGTCGTTGGGGCGGTGGATAAGGGGTTCGTTTGCAGGTGTCAAGCGCGGCATTCAAGCATAACAACAAACAGGAGAAGGTTTTTTGACAACGGCGTCGAGGCTGGGGAAATCCGCCTGATGGCGGGCGCACCGGTCTGTTCATTTGGCCTTGCGAACGCGGCCCTAACTGCTTAAAGGTCCGCGCTCAAGCGGGCGATTAGCTCAGTTGGTAGAGCGCTTCGTTTACACCGAAGATGTCGGCGGTTCGAGCCCGTCATCGCCCACCAGTCCGCCGAACAGCCGATGCAGGACGGCGGAACCGTCGCCGTATCAATCTCCCGACGTTACCAGTTCCAACTGACCACCCCCAGCAGCCTTTCGCCGAGCGGCGTCAGCTTTGCCGTCTCGGCATGCTTCTTCTCCCAGCTGCGCGGATCGCCGGCAAAGCCGGCGCGCTGCGGCGCCTCGCGTTCGCGCCAAGAGCGGATTCGCGCCTCGCGCTCGACAAGATTGCTCTCATCGGCGGGGAACTTGGAGATATACTGGGCCATTCGCACCTTGTCGTCGGACGTGTTCGGCGCCACGCCATGCGCCAGAAGCGAGTTGAAGATCATCAGGTCGCCAGGGAAGAGCTCGAGCTTCTCGATCCTGTCCTCGATCCCTCTCATATCCGGATGATGCGGATCGCGGTCGGCGGGTTGAGTCTTCACCCATTCGTCGAAATGTTCGAACAGATAGGGCACGCATTGGAAGCCGCCGATATCGCCGCCGTCCTGATGGACCAGCGAAAGCACACCCTGCACCGAGATCGGCTTGGGCTCGAGCGAGGTGTCGGCGTCCCAATGGATGAAGCCGGGAGATGCGCGCCTGCCCTTGTTGGGCGTGTTGAGGTTGGCGCGGTCGATGGCGACCCACAGATCCTCCATATCCCAGATATCGACAAAGGCATCATAGACGCGCCGCGCCATGCGGTTATCCCACAGGAACTGATGATTGTAGATCTCGACCATGCCGGCATTGTTGATTTCCTTCAGCGCATAGTCGCGCCGCTGGGTGACGTCCCGGGTCGCCGGATCGTTGGGGTCCTTCTCCTCGAATTCCCAAAGCAGTGCCTTGAGACGCTCGACATTTTCCATTGGCACCGCATCGCGCACGATCACGAAGCCCCGCCTCTGCCAGTGCGCGAAATCGGCGTCCGAAAGCACGCGCAGCGGAAGCACTTTCCTGATCTTGGACAGTTGGGTCGTCGCCCGGCTGGATGTTGGGTGATCGTCCTTAGTGATGTTTTTCGCGTGGGCCATCGATTTCCTCCTCGACGTTGTCCTGTCAAACACGAGGCTAACCGAACGGCGGACATGCATGTTGTCGCTAACAGGCACAGAATGATACTATTCTGGCGTCCATTATCATTCAAACGCCGTTCGAGGCGAATTCTCAGGGGCCGGCTGTGAAGCCATATCTGGAGAAAGTCACCGTCGCCGATGACGCCTCATGGTCGATGGTGCGGGTGCCGCGCGACCCGACCATTCCGTTCGAATGGCACCATCATCCGGAATATGAGCTGACGCTCACGCTCAACTCGCGCGGATGCCGCTTCGTCGGCGACCATGTCGGCGGCTATGACGATGGCGATCTCGTGCTGCTCGGTCCTAACCTGCCGCACACCTGGTCGTCGACGAGCAAGCTCGATGGCGGCAAGCCGCATCTGGTCATGGTCATCTGGTTCCGGCCCGAATGGGCGCGTGGATTGACCGGTCTTCTGACGGAACTGCGACCGGTAGCCGGCCTGCTGCAAAGATCGGCGCGCGGGCTGAAATTCTCGCAAGCTGCGACCGGGCGTGTCAGGGCGCGGATCGAAGCGATCTTCGACAAGCCGCCCGCGGACCGGCTGCTCGACCTGATTGCGGTGCTGCTGGCGCTGGCCGAGGACGACGCGGCCGAGCCGCTCACGGCGCCGTCCCGTTCGCCCCAGTCCACCCTCGCCTCGAGCGGCGCGCGCATAGACCGTGTTCTCGGCCACCTGCACACGCACTATACTGATGAGCTCAGGATCGACCGTGTCGCGCGCCTCGCCGCGCTCAGCCCGTCGGGCTTTCACCGGATGTTCACCCGACACACGCGGCTGACCGTGACTGAGTATGTGACACGGCTGCGCATCGGCAAGGCTTGCGCCCTCCTGACGGAGGGCGACAAGCAGATCGCCCACATCGCCGAGCAGGTCGGCTATCGGTCGCTGGCCAATTTCGGACGTCAATTCAAGGCTTTAAAAGGCCTGACGCCGCGCGAATATCGCGGCAGGTTTGCCAACTGAGGGCCTTCTCGGAACCATTTCAACCTTGTCCCGTTCAGCCCTCGGGTAAAACGGGAGAAGTCAGATGGCTGTGAGATGTCGGATTTCCATCGACGAGGAGAGGGATGTCGACGAGCTCGCTTTCCAGGAATTGCCGCGGGTCGGCGAAAGCGTGTCGATACCGGTCGAGGGAACGAACAGGGACCTCCGCGTCCTTCGCGTCGTGCATATGCCCGGCAGCGAGCAAGGCGCAACGACGATGCTGGAACTGACCAGCAGGATTCTGTAGCGCTATCCAAGCCCGATCAAGGAAATCATTCGCCCAGGACGACGCCGGAAGCGACAATCTGGGCCGTCCGTTCGGTGAGCTTCTGCCGCTTCACGAGCGTGGGTTTTTCGTACGATTTCTTCATCCTGCCGTTCCGGCGTTGCAAACCAGGAGGATGAACGCGCTCGCTTCAGGAGCGTTCCCGGTCAAGGGGCCGCTAATAAACCGGCCGAACTACGAGTTCATGCCTTCGCGAGCAGCGCCTCGACCTCTTGCAATGTCGGCATAGACGGCGCGGTGCCGGGGCGGGTCACCGAAATGCCGGCGACCCCGCAGGCAAAGCGCACGGCCTCCAGCGGCTCGACGCCTTTTGCCAAAGCGGCGGCAAGACCGCCGTTGAAGGCATCGCCCGCCCCGGTGGTCTCGACCACCGGGCCAGCATTGACGGCGCCGACATGCTCGGATCGGTCCTTGCTGTGCAGAAGCGCGCCCTTTTCTCCCAGCGTCACGATGACGGCCCCGACACCCTTGGCCAGCAGAGCGTCGGCGGCGCGGCGGGCGTCGTCGACCGACGACACCTTGATGCCGGTCAGCCCTTCGGCCTCGGTCTCATTGGGCGTGATATAGTCGCAGAGCGTGTAGATGCGGTCCGGCAGGCTCGCGGCCGGCGCGGGATTGAGAATGGTCGTCACCCCTGCCCCGCGCGCGATCTCAAGCGCCTTCAAGGCCGCGTCGATCGGCTGCTCGAGCTGGGTGACGAAGACGCCGGCGGAGCCGATCAGGCCGGCATGCGTCTCGATGTCTGCGGGGGAAATCAGCATCGCCGCGCCCGGGCTGACGATGATGGCATTGTTGCCCGTGCCTTCCTCGACGAAGATATAGGCAGCACCCGTATAGCTGGCCGGCGTGTCGATCACGGCGCTCTTGACGCCAGCATCCCTCCAGGTCTGCTTGGCCATGTCGGCAAAGGCATCGACGCCAAGCCTGGTCAGGAAAGTGATGTCGGCGCCAAGCTTGCCGGCCGCCACCGCCTGGTTCGAGCCCTTGCCGCCCGGCCCGAGCTTGAAGGAATTGCCGAGGATCGTCTCGCCCATGCGCGGCTGGCGATCGGCGCGATAGGCGGTGTCGGCGACGAACACACCGAGGATGACAACAGGCTTGCCGGCGGCCATGTCCTTACTCCGCATCCGGCGGCACGACACCCTTGCGGAAGGCAAAGCAGCCATAGAAGCGGCGCTCGCCGGTCTGGATCACGCAATAGGCCTTCTTGGAGCGCTCGTAGAAAGCGTAGCGCTCGATCGAGATCATCGGCCAGGGCTTGCCCTCGGCCGCATCGATCTCCTTCTGGACCTCCTTCTGCACCGGCGGGATCTCGTTCGGCTTGCCGACGATCTCCATGCGCGCCGCGGCATCGTTGACGAACGTATCCAGCGGATAGAGCGACAGCACCGCCTTCACCGCGTCGGCCGCCGTCGCATCGATGCGCAAGAGCTTGCCGAGCACAGTTTGCCGCGCCACCGAATCGGATGGGAAATTGGTGTCGGCGATGATCAGGTCGTCGCCATGGCCCATCGCCCGCAGCGCCTGGAGCACATCGGCATTGAGCAGCGGATTGATCCCTTTGAGCATGGTTTCCTCCCGGAAGTCTGTGTGCGGTCTGGAGCAATTCCAGGAAAGGCGGTTTTCCGTCCGGAATTGTGTAAAGATCTAAAGTCGCTTGCCGGTTTCGGCGTCGAAGAGGTGGACCTGGGCGAGGCGAGGCTTGAGCTTCAGCGCATCGCCCGGCTTGAAGTCGTGGCGCTCGCGAAACAGCGCCACCATCTCGCCCTCGCCGAAGCGCACGAACACCAGGGTTTCCGAGCCGGTCGGCTCGACAACCGAGATCTTGGCCTCGACGCCGTCGGGATGGATCTCCAGGTGCTCCGGGCGTACGCCGTAGACGACGGCCTGACCGTCCTCGCCGGCACTGTTGGCGGGCATCGGGAACGCCGTGCCGGCGATGTCGACGACCGGCTTCTCACCCTTCGACAC
>NZ_RZSB01000273.1:0-7133 GCF_004023285.1 Mesorhizobium sp. M2A.F.Ca.ET.067.02.1.1 | reverse complement strand
CACGGTAGACTTCAGCAGTGATTTCTTGGTCACGATTTTCCTCCCAATGGAACTGTTGCGGACACCGGCCACCCGGCGTCCCAAGCGCATCCACCTTTTCTCCCAGCGTGGACACATCTCAAAAAACACCAGGACAGAACGGCTGTCAATAATTAAATCACTCTTATTTATTATTGACACTCTTGCGTCGTTCACTCATTCTGAACGAAAAGCATCGCGGGGAAACAAACGGGAGGAACAGGGTGGAGACCGGCATTGCGAGGCACGGTTCGCCCGAGGCTTTGGAGAGTCGGCTGCATCGCGGCACCAACCAAAGCGGCATGCGCGACCACAATGAACGGTTGGTGCTGTCCCTGGTGCGCCAGCACGGCAGCCTGGCCAAATCCGATATCGCGCGCATGACCGGGCTGTCGGCGCAGACGGTGTCGGTGATCATGCGCGAGCTCGAGGAAGACAAGCTGCTGGTGCGCCAGGCGCCGCTGCGCGGCAAGATCGGCCAGCCTTCGATCCCGATGGCGCTCAACCCGGAAGGCGCCTTCTTCATCGGCCTCAAGATCGGCCGACGCAGCGCCGAGCTGGTGCTGATCGACTTTCTCGGCAATGTGCGCGCCATGCTGCAGCATTCCTACCGCTATCCCGCGCCGCGCGAGACCGTCGAATTCGTCACCGCCGGCATCAAGACGATGCGCGGCGAGCTGACGCCCACGCAGGACAAGCGCATCGCAGGCCTCGGCATCGCCATGCCGTTCGAACTGTGGAACTGGGCCGACACGGCCGGCGCGCCGCGCGACGTCATGGATGAATGGCGCCATCGCGACATGCGCGCCGACATCCAGGCGCAGTGCGAGTTCCCCGTCTACCTGCAGAATGACGCGACTTCGGCCTGCGGCGCCGAGCTTGTCTTCGGCCAGGCGGGCGCGGCGCGCGACTTCGTCTATTTTTATATCGGCGCCTTTGCCGGCGGCGGCATCGTTCTCAACGGCCGTCTTTACAGCGGGCCGAAGGGGAACGCCGGCGCGCTCGGATCGATGCCGGTGCCGGGGCCGGACGGCAAGCCGACGCAGCTCATCGACGTCGCCTCGATTGCAATGCTCGAGAAGGCGCTTTCCGCCAAGGGCATCGACGGCTCCTATCTTTGGACCTCCCCGCAGGACTGGGGCGACATCGGCCCCGAGCTAGACGAATGGATCGCCAGCGCCTCGCGCGCGCTTGCCTATGCCATCGTCGCGGCCTCGTCGGTCATCGATTTCGAAGCGGCGGTGATCGACGGCTGGATGCCGCTCGATGTGCGGCGCCGTCTTGTCGAGGCGATCCGGCAAGCCATCTCCGGCATCGATGCCGAGGGACTGAAGCTGCCCTTCGTGCGCGAGGGCACCGTCGGCATCCATGCGCGGGCGCTGGGCGGCGCCAGCCTGCCGCTTTCCGAGCGTTTCCTGGTCAGACCGAACACGACCGGAGGCGCCTGACCATGCTGATCGGCATCCCCCCGCTGCTCGGGCCGCAGTTCCTGGCGACGCTCAGGGCGATGGGTCATGGCGACGAGATCGCCATCGTCGACGGCAATTATCCGGCCGAGGAACAAGCGCGGCGGCTGATCCGCGCCGACGGCCACCATGTCATCCCGGTCCTCGACGCCGTGCTCAGCGTGCTGCCGGTGGACGAAGCGGTGCCGGAAGCGCTGTTCCGCGCCTCGGTGCAGGGCGACCCGGCTCTGGCCGACCCCGTGCATCGCGAGATGGAAGCGGTTTGCGCCAGACGCGCGCCCGGCCACAAGGTGGTTGCGCTGGCCGGGCCTGACTTCTATGCACGCGTCAAGGCCGCGCATGCGATCGTGGCAACCAGCGAACCAAGGCTCTTCGCCAACATCATCATCCGCAAGGGCGTGATTGATCCGCCGGAGACCAAGACGACATGATCCTTTGCTGTGGCGAAGCCCTGATCGACATGCTGCCGCGCATCACCACGGAAGGCGAAGCGGCCTTCGCCCCCTATGTCGGCGGCGCGGTGTTCAATTCGGCGATCGCGCTTGGACGGCTGGGCGCCCCGGCGGGATTCTTCTCGGGCCTCTCCTCCGACCTGTTCGGCGGCCAGTTCCGCGACGCGCTCGGCGCCAGCAAGGTGAGCTCCACCTATGCCCACACATCCCCTCGCCCGACCACGCTCGCCTTCGTGCGGCTCACCAACGGCCAGGCGACCTACACTTTCTATGACGAGAACACCGCCGGGCGAATGCTGACCATCGAGGACCTGCCGAAGCTCGGCGCCGAGATCGAGGCGATGCTGTTCGGCGCCATCAGCCTGATCTCCGAGCCTGCCGGATCGGCCTATGAGGAGTTCATGCGGCGCGAGCACGAAGCCCGTGTGATGATGCTCGATCCAAACATCCGACCGAACTTCATCCCCGACAAGGCGAAGCATCTCAGACGCATCCGCGAGATGATGGCGATGGCCGACATCGTCAAACTCTCCGACGAGGACCTCAAATGGTTCGACGAGGCCGGCTCGCATGAGGATGTCGTGCGCAATTGGCTGGATCGCGGGCCGGAGCTGATCGTCGTCACCCATGGCAGCGAAGGCGCGGTCGGCTACAGCAAGGCGCACAGGGTCACGGTCATGCCGCAGAAGGTCAAGGTGGTCGACACCGTCGGCGCGGGCGATACGTTCAATGCCGGCATCCTGGCCTCGCTGCATGAGCAAGGTCTGCTCACCAAGGCGGCGATCGGCGGCCTGTCCGAGGACGCCATCCGCAAGGCGCTGGAACTCGGCGCCAGGGCGGCGGCGGTAACGGTGTCGCGGGCCGGCGCCAACCCGCCATGGCGGCACGAAATCGCCTGATCCGCTGCCGGATCGCCCTTCGGCCGATCACTTTGTGTTTCCCGATAACGGGGCGCCGCGACAAGGGAGGCCGTAAGCGCCTCGCAAAGCACGGATTTCTGGCTTTTTCGGGCATTGCGCCGGCAAAAGCGGTAACAGGCTGCGACACATAGGCAATTCGCCCTCGTCGTGGTCGGCTTTCTCAGCCGCGCCAAGTCTGATACCAGCGGGCCGATTTTATTGGCATTCGAGGCCGACATGCAGTTCATCGATCTTGGCGCGCAGCGCGAACGTATCCGCGACCGGCTGAAGGCCGCGATTGACCACGTCGTCGAGGACGGCCGCTACATCCTCGGGCCGCAGGTCACCGAATTCGAGAACAAGCTCGCTGCCTATATCGGCGTCAAGCATGTGGTCGCCTGCGCCAACGGCACCGATGCGCTGCTTTTGCCGCTGTTTGCCGCCGGCATCGGCCCGGGCGACGCGGTGTTCGTGCCGAGCTTCACCTTTGCCGCGACCGCTGAAGTGGTGGCGCTGGCCAAGGCCGAGCCGGTCTTCGTCGACGTAGACCCTGATAGCTACAACATCGACATCGCCAGCCTCGAAGCGGCGATCGAGATGATCAAGAAGGAAGGCCGCCTCAAGCCGAAGGCGATCATCCCCGTCGACCTGTTCGGCCTTGCCGCCGACTATGAGGCGATCATGGCGATCGCCAAGCGCGAGAACCTCCTGGTGATCGAGGACGCCGCGCAGTCGATGGGCGGTTCCGCCGACGTCCAGGCGATCGGCGGTTCCGCCGACGCCAAGATGTGCGGCGCCTTCGGCCATGTCGGCTCGACCAGCTTTTATCCGGCGAAGCCGCTTGGCTGCTACGGCGATGGCGGCGCGATGTTCACCAATGACGGTGCGATGGCCGACAAGCTTCGTTCCTTCGCCTTCCACGGCAAGGGCGAGACGCAATATGACAATGTCCGCGTCGGCATCAATTCGCGCCTCGACACGCTGCAGGCGGCGATCCTGATCGAGAAGCTCGCCATCCTCGAAGAAGAGATGGTGGCCCGCCAGGTGGTCGCAGACCGCTATGCCAAGGGCCTCGGCGACATCGTCAAGGCGTCGCGCAATCTGGGCCACGGCCGCTCGGCCTGGGCGCAATACGCGATCGAGACGCCGAAGCGCGACGGGCTTAAAGCTCATCTCGGCGAAAAGGGCATCCCTTCGGTGATCTATTATGTGAAGCCGTTGCATGAGCAGGTGGCCTACAAGGACTATCCGCGCACGCCGACGGCTCTTGCCGTCTCCGAAACGCTGCCGAAGCAGATCCTCTGCCTGCCGATGCACGCCTATCTCAGCGAAGCCGACCAGGACCGCATCATCGAGACGATTCGCAATTATATCGGGTCGAACTCGGCGCATGTCGCGGCGGCTTGAACAGCGCCTTCGTCATCCTCGGGCTTGACCCGAGGATCCATGCCGTAACGTTGAACGTGACTGCGGCGGAGCAGAATTCTGTAACCGTTGCAACGCCTTAGCGTAACGGCATGGATCCTAGGGTCTGCGCGCGTCGCTTCGCTCCTTGCTCCGCCCTAGGATGACGAACGCGATGTGGGCGGCCAATCACCAAAGCCCTACGCAGCGCCCTTCCCCATCGCAATGAAATGCGGGTTGGCGAAATCGCTGTCGCTCGCCTGGTTGCGCTTACCGTAGACGAGCGGCCGGCCGTCCAAAGTGCGCGTCATGCCACCTGCGGCGCGAAGCACTGCGTCGCCCGCTGCCGTATCCCATTCCATGGTGCGGCCGAAGCGCGGATAGACGTCCGCCTCCGCCGCGGCGAGCAGGCAGAATTTCAATGACGAGCCGATCGAGACAATCTCGGCGGGACCGAGGTCGCGGATGAAGGCGTCGGTTTCAGGCGTGTTGTGCGAACGGCTGGCGACGACGGCCAGCGGCGTGCCCCCTGCCCGCACGGTGATCGGCCGGCGGCCGGCAATGCGATAATCGGCATCGACCTCCAGTGCTTCGGCCTTGCCAGGCCGTCCACTGAAGAAGCGTCCGGTGCAGGGCGCGTAGACAACGCCCACTTCCGGAACGCCATGACGCACCAGCGCTATGTTGACGGTGAAATCGGTGCGGCGGTTGACGAATTCCTTGGTGCCGTCGAGCGGATCGATCAGGAAGAAGGCGCCGTCGAGGTCGGGCGTGGCGATGCCCGCCGCCACCTCTTCCTCGGCCACGCATGGGATATCCGGATAGGCGGCGCGCAGGCCGGCAAGGATGATCTTCTCGCTTTCGCAATCGGCTTCCGTCACCGGCGAAGAGTCCGCCTTGCTGTCGACGGCGCAGCCTTCATGGAAGACGCGCATCACCTCGCGCCCCGCTTCCAGCGCCAGGCGCTCGAAGACGCCCAGCATCGCGTCGTCGTCAGATACCGCCGCCATTGTCATACTGCTCCTCGGCAATGTCGCGCTCGATCAGCCAGTGTTCGAGGGCTTCCGCCATCTCCTGCGGACTCCTGCCGAGGGTCTGAAGATGAATTTCCGGATTCTCAGGTGCCTCATAGGGAGAATCGACACCGGTGAAGTTCTTGATCTCACCGCTCAGGGCGCGCGCGTAAAGGCCCTTCGGGTCACGCCTTGCGCATTCCTCGAACGGCGTATCGACGAACACCTCGACGAACTCGCCCTCGGCCATCAGCTCGCGCGCCATGCGGCGCTCGGCGCTGAATGGCGAAATGAAGGAGACGATGACAATCAGCCCGGCATCGGCCATCAGCTTGGCCACTTCGGCGACGCGGCGGATGTTTTCGACGCGGTCGGCGTCGGTGAAGCCGAGATCGCGATTCAACCCGTGGCGGACATTGTCGCCGTCGAGGATGTAGGTGTGACGACCGGAGGCGAAAAGCTTCTTCTCGAACAGGTTGGCGATGGTCGACTTGCCGGAACCGGAGAGCCCGGTGAACCAGAACACCGCCGGGCGCTGGTTCTTCAGGTCGGAACGGCCGCGCTTGCCGACGTCGAGCGACTGCCAGTGGATGTTTTCCGCGCGCCGCAGCGAATGCAGGATCATGCCGGCGCCGACGGTGGCGTTGGTGATGCGATCGATCAGGATGAAGGCGCCGGTGGTGCGGTTCTCGGCGAAGGGATCGAAAGCGATCGGCGCGCGGGTCGAGAGATTGCAGACGCCGACCTCGTTGATGTCGAGCGACTTCGCCGCCTCATGCGCGAAATCGTTGACGTTGACCCGGTATTTGAGGTCGGTGACGGTGGCGCTGACCTGGTCGGTCTCGGTGCGCAGGATGTAGGAGCGGCCGGGCAGCAGCGCCTGATCGTCGAACCAGACGATGTTGGCGGCGAACTGGTCGGCGACCTGCGGCCGTGCCGCAGGCGACACCAGCATGTTGCCGCGCGACACCTCGACTTCATCCTCGAGGACAAGCGTGATCGCCTGGCCGGCGACCGCTTGATCGAGATCGCCGCCTTGCGCGACGATGCGCTTGACCCGGGACGCCTTGCCGGACTTGGCGACGACGACCTCGTCGCCCTGCGAAACGGTGCCCGACGCAATGGTGCCGGCGAAGCCGCGGAAATCGAGGTTCGGACGGTTCACATATTGGACGGGAAAGCGGAACGGCAATTCGACCACCGCCTCGTCGACCGACACGGTTTCAAGATGCTCGATGAGCGACGGACCGGAATACCAGGGCGTGCGCTCCGAATGGCTGGTGACATTGTCGCCGAAGCGCGCCGACATAGGGATCGGCACAACGCTGACGAAGCCGAGTTGTTTTGCGAACTCGCGATAGTCGGCGACGATCTGGTCGAACGCAGCCTTGTCGAAGCCGATAAGGTCGATCTTGTTGACCGCGAGCACGATGTGACGGATGCCGAGCAGCGAGGCGATGATCGAATGACGCCGGGTCTGGCGCAGGACGCCCTGGCGGGCATCGATCAGCACGATGGCGAGATCCGCGGTCGAAGCGCCAGTCGCCATGTTGCGCGTGTATTGCTCATGGCCGGGTGTGTCCGCGACGATGAACTTGCGCTTTGGCGTGGCGAAGAAGCGGTAGGCGACGTCGATGGTGATGCCCTGCTCGCGCTCCGCCTCCAGCCCGTCGACCAGCAGCGCGAAGTCGATATCGTCGCCGGTGGTGCCGTGCTTGCGCGAATCCTTCTCGAGCGCGGCAAGCTGGTCCTCGAAGATCTGCTTGGTGTCGGAGAGCAGGCGGCCGATGAGCGTCGACTTGCCGTCATCGACGGAGCCGCAGGTGAGGAAGCGCAGCAGCGACTTCTTTTCCTGCGCGGCCATATAGTCGCGGATAGAAT
>NZ_RZSB01000272.1:0-7143 GCF_004023285.1 Mesorhizobium sp. M2A.F.Ca.ET.067.02.1.1 | reverse complement strand
GACGATCACCTTGTCGCCGATTTCGCGCCCAATGGCCAAAGCCTCCTCATAGTCTTTGATCCACGCATTGACGCTGCCTTGCGCCATAGCCACGCCGTCCTGGCCGTGACCGGTCAGCCGCGTGTAGAAAAGGTTGGCCTCCAGTTCATCCGCAATGTCATCCGGCAAGGGGCGGACCTCGCCTTTAGAGGCGGAAAAGCCGTGGATGTAGACGATGGCCAAAGGCGTCTTGGCGTGGACCATCGGGTTCGCCCAGATGATCTCCTTGTCGAGCCCGTCGCGGATGTTGGGCACGGCAGCCTCTTCACGTGCCAGATAGGCCTGCGGATCGTCGCCGATCACCGATGGATTGAAGCGGATTGTGGTGTCTACCGGCACGCGCGGGCCGAGAAAGAAGCCGGCGACCAGGATGACTGCAAGGCCAAGCACCGCCAGCACGATCCGCCGCCCCATTCCAGTCTCCAAGCAATGATTCTCAACCTATGGCCGTCCCCGCCGGCAGGCAATCGCCGTTTCGCCGGCTTATGTCGCCTTGTCGCGGGACGGGTCTTTTTTGCCCGCCGGCCTGCGATCGAAATGCAGCGGCCGACCCCACCAGTGGGTGGTGAGCCCGATGACGAAGCGGCCGATCGGCCGCGGCAGCAGGCCGAGCAGCTTCACCGGCCAGCGTATGTGATACGGGAAGGTGACTTCGAAGCCGCCCTTCCTGATGCCGCGCGCCATGCGGCGCGAGGCGCGATGCACAGGCATGAGGCCCGGCATCGGCAGCTTGTTCTTTTCGGTCAAAGGCGTGTCGATGAACCCCGGATTGATGACCTGGATGCGGATGTTCATCTTGTCGAAGTCGTATTTCAGCGACTCCGCCAGGATGTTGATCGCGGCCTTGGTGCCGCCATAGGCCGCCGTTGTCGGCCAGCCGGAATAGGCGGTGACCGATCCGACAAGAACGACATGGCCGCGTCCGCGCACGCGCATATGCTCGACGACAGGCACCACGCCGTTGACGATGCCGAAATAGTTCACGGCGAAGGAACGATGGAAATCGCGCACCACCAGATTCTCTCCGGGGGTGGCGATGTAGTTGCCGGCGTTGAAGACGGCAAGCACGATCGGTCCCATCTGCTCCTCGATCGCGGAGGCCGTGCGGGCCATGCCCTGCTCGTCGGTGACGTCGCAGGGAAAGGACCTCACATGCCCGGACATTTGCGCCGTTTCGACGATCAGCGTGTCGGCTGGATCTTCCGGTAGCGACGTCACCGCCACGGCATAGCCTTGATTGGCGAGATCCTTGGCCAGCGCGCGACCAAGCCCGCTGCTGCCGCCCGTGATCCAGGCGACACCGTCTTTCGGATTGGCCCGGTAGAGTGTCATAGGGTGTCCTGCGGATGTTCCGGTTTGCTCTAGCGGCGGAGAATTCGGTTGAAAAGAGCGGTTTTGCACTTGGCACCGAAATGGTCGCGAGCGTTGCACCATCCGCAATGCGACTGGACCAGGCAAAATCTTGCCTTGAAACCGCGGCGTCCGGTTTTTAGGGTCTCGCCGCACACATGAAGGAATCCCACATGCCCCGTTCAGTGATCGAAGCGATCGGCAACACGCCCCTGATCCGGCTCAACAAGGCTTCGGAAGCGACCGGCTGCGAGATCCTCGGCAAGGCCGAGTTCATGAATCCGGGGCAATCGGTGAAGGATCGGGCCGGCCTGTTCATCATCCGCGACGCCGAACAGCGCGGGCTGCTCAAGCCCGGCGGGCTCATCGTCGAAGGCACTGCCGGCAACACCGGCATCGGCTTGACGCTGGTCGCCAAGGCGCTCGGCTACCGCACCGTGATCGTCATCCCCGACACGCAGAGCCAGGAAAAGAAGGACACGATCAAGATCTTGGGCGCGGAGCTCATCGAAGTACCGGCCGTGCCCTACAAGAACATCAACAACTACATAAAACTGTCCGGCCGGCTTGCCGAGCAACTGGCGCGCTCGGAGCCGAACGGCGCGATCTGGGCCAACCAGTTCGACAATGTCGCCAACCGCGACGGTCATGTCCGCACGACGGCCGAGGAGATCTGGGCCCAGACCGGCGGCAAGGTCGATGGCTTCGTTTCGGCCGTAGGCTCCGGCGGCACGCTCGCTGGTGTCGCGCTGGGGCTCAAGGACAAGAGCAAGGACGTCAAGATCGCGCTCGCCGATCCGCTGGGCGCGGCGCTCTACAGTTTCTACACCAGCGGCGAGTTGAAATCCGACGGCAGCTCGATCACCGAAGGCATCGGGCAGGGCCGCATCACCGCCAATCTGGAAGGCTTCAGGCCGGACTTCTCCTTCCAGATCCCGGACGAGGAAGCGTTGCCGATCATCTTCGACCTGATCCAGGAAGAGGGCCTCTGTGTCGGCGGCTCGACCGGCATCAACATCGCCGGCGCCATCCGGCTGGCGCGCGAGCTCGGACCGGGCCACACCATCGTGACGATCCTTGCCGACTACGGCACGCGCTACCAGTCCAAGCTCTTCAATCCGGAGTTCCTGCGCGGCAAGAACCTTCCGGTGCCGGGCTGGATGGAAGAAAAGGCCGACATTTCCGTGCCGTTCGAAAAGGTAGCATGATGGCGCACATGACAGCGGCGCTGTTTCGCGACGACGCCTATCAGACGACGGCCGAGGCCGAGGTTGTCGCCGTCAACGATCGGGGTGGCATCCTTCTCGACAGCACCATCTTCTACGCCACGTCGGGTGGACAGCCGGGCGATGCCGGCATGCTCGAACGAGCGGACGGCGGCCGCATCGCGATCGCCGCCACCATCACCGGCGAGACCAAGGATGAGATCATCCACGTGCCGGCGCCGGAGCAGCTGCTCCCCGCTGCCGGCGAAAGGCTGAAGCTCTCGATCGACTGGGAGCGGCGGCACCTTCTGATGCGCATGCATACCGCCTGCCACCTGCTGACGGTCGTTTGCCCGTTTCCGATCACCGGGGCCGCGGTCGCCGAGGACGACAGCCGTGTCGACTTCGATATCCCCGACACCGGCTTCACCAAGGAAGATGTTACGGCCCGCCTGATGGAACTGGTGCGCGCCGACCATCCGATCTTCACCCGGTTGATCACCGACGAAGAGCTCGCCGCCAATCCCGGCCTGGTCAAATCGAAGAACGTCCGCCCACCGGTCGGCACAGGAAAAATCCGCCTGGTCTGCATCGGCGACAACGGCTCGGTCGACAGCCAGCCCTGCGGCGGAACGCATGTGAAGTCGACCGGCGAGGTCGGCGAGATTCATATCGGCAAGATCGAGAAGAAAGGCCGCGAGAACCGGCGGTTCCGCATCCGCTTCGGCCCGATGCCGGCGAATTGAGGCGGGCCAGGGAGAACAAAATGGCGCAGGACAGTCCCTTCATCGTCGACGCCGACTGGCTGGAGAAGCAGCTTGGCGAGCCCGGCCTCACCATCATCGACGCCTCCTGGTATCTGCCGGCGCAAAAGCGAGACGCCCGCGCCGAATACGATGCCGCGCATATCCCAGGGGCGCGCTTCCTCGACCAGGATGCGGTTTCCGACCCGGATTCCAACCTGCCGCACACTTTGGCTTCGCCGCAGCACTTTGCCCAATATGTCGGCGCCATGGGCGTTACGGCTGATGACACCATCGTCATCTATGACGGGCCTGGCCTGTTCTCGGCGCCGCGCGCCTGGTGGATGTTCCGCGTCATGGGCGTTTTCCAGGTCTATATTCTGAACGGTGGCTTCGACCGCTGGAAGGCCGAGGGGCGGCCCGTGACGTCCGAGCCGACCAAGATCGCGCCGAGCGTCTTCCATGCCGATTTCGATGCCGGCCGGGTTGTCAGCCTCGACGAGATGCGCAGGATCGTCGAGGGCCGCCAGAGCCAGATCGCCGACGCACGCTCGCCCGGCCGTTTTGCCGGAATCGATCCGGAGCCGCGCCCGGGCGTCCGTTCGGGCCATATGCCGGGCGCGCATAATGTCCCGATCACTGCGCTTGCCGAGAATGGCGAGCTGCTGCCCAAGGATCGACTGCGTAAGGTGATCGAGGATGCCGGCATCGACCTGTCGAAGCCGGTCGTCACGTCCTGTGGCTCGGGCATCACGGCGGCGGCGATCACGCTCGCGTTGGAGACGCTCGGCCATACCGACAACCGGCTTTACGACGGTTCGTGGACGGAATGGGGCGGTCTCAGCGACACGCCGGTGGCGACGGGGAAAGAGTGATGGAAAACGGCGCGCCGCAAGCTATCGATGTCACGGTCACGTTCCTGGAGATGCACGCCGCACCCGCGGTTTCGCCGCCAATCCCCTACAACCGGCAGATCGCGCTGCTGAAGACCAAGGACATCCCGCTCCATTTCTACCGCTATTTGATAGATCGCGTCGGGCGCAAATGGCACTGGGTCAATGTGCTGAGGATGAGCGACGAGGAGCTTGCCGCCGGCCTGCACCGCGAGGACCGCGACGTCAGGGTGCTCTATCTCGATGGCGCTCCAGCCGGCTTCTTCGACCTAAAGCCGCATCTTCCGGACGAAGTGGAGCTCGCCTATTTCGGCATGATGGAACATGCGCATGGCCAGGGCATCGGCCGCTGGTTCCTCGGCGCGGCGATCTCGGCGGCCTGGGCATATGGGCCAAAGTTCGTGTCCGTGCAGACCTGCACGCTCGACCATCCGGCGGCACTGCCGCTGTACCAGAAACTCGGCTTCACGCCTGTGGCGCAGAAGAAGGAAGTCGTGCACCCGCTGACCTTCGCCGAGCGTTCGGCCAGCGTCATGCGAGGCTAGACCCGTTTCACGCCGCAGCCGAGCCCAACCGGCGGACGCTTTTCCCAGAATTGCCGTGGGCCTGAACATTCCGTTCATCGCCGCTCCAGACTGTCTTTGCCATTGTCCGGCCGCATTACGAGCCCGAGCTTGTGGGAGAAAAGACATGTTGACCCGACGTATGTTTGCCGTCGCCGCGATCGCGGCAATTGCCATGCCGAGCCTGGCATTCGCACAGGCGACCACGCCTTCGGCCGCGACCATCGAGCGGCAGCTCGAGGCCGCGCCCAGGAAGAAGCTGCGCCCCAATGAACGTGTCACCATTCGCGAGTTCAAGCGCCGGCCGGACCTGCGGCGCATGGCGCGTTCGATCGACATCCAGTCGATCAATTTCGAGTTCGGCTCGGCCGCCATCGCCCCCTCGCAATATGGCAAGGTCGAGATCATCGCCGACGCGCTCGATCGCATCCTGCGACGCGACCGTGGCGCCCGCATCCTGATCGAGGGCCACACCGACGCTGTCGGCTCCTTCGAGTCGAACCAGGTCCTGTCCGAGCGCCGTGCCGCCTCCCTGAAGCGGACCCTGGTAGGCGAGTTCGGCGTGCCCGCATTCGCGCTGGAAACCGTTGGCTATGGCGAGAAATTCCTGCTCGTTCCGACCCAGCAGGAGAACTGGCGCAACCGCCGCGTGACGCTGCGCCGCTTCGACGACTTCGTGCGGTAACGCTCAGTCCGACAATGCCATGTCTAGAGCCCGGTTGCGCAAAGCAGCCGGGCTCTTCCTTATGCGTGCCGCTAGAGCAATTCCAGGAAAAGTGTGAGCGGTTTTCCGTCCGGAATTGCGTAAAAACAAAGAGTTAGAGCGGTTCGCCGTTTCCGTGAAACGGTGAACCGCTCTAGGCAGGAATCGGGTGGGAGGCACTGCCGCCAAAGCATAATTTCCGGACGTCGCCACCGGAGATTCGCCATGAGCATAAAGTTCAAAGCCTTGCCGACCGAAGCCGTGCGCGCCTTGCAGCGGGGAGGGCCCGACGCCTATGGCCTCACCCCGGAACACCGGATCTCCAACGGCGACGGCGTGCCCTGCAGGCATTGCATGAAAAACGTCGCAGCCGGCGACGGCTATCTGATCGTTGCCTACCGGCCATTCCCGGAACTGCAGCCCTATGCCGAAACCGGCCCAATCTTTCTGCATGCCGAGGAATGCGAACGCGCCGCCGACGGGGATGCGCCGCCGGAAATGCTGGCAAGCAGCGACTATATCGTCAGGGGCTATGGCAAGGACGATCGCATCGTCTATGGCAGCGGCGCGGTCACGCCGACGGGCGATATCGCAGCCCGCGCCACAACACTGCTTGAGCGCGACGACATCGCCTACATCCACGTCCGCTCGGCGCGGAACAATTGCTATCAATGCCGCATCGAGCGGGCCTGATCCCAAACCGACAAGCCCCAAAAAAGAAGCCCGCCGATGGTCAGGCGGGCCGTTGGAGGGTCTGACAGAAGCTGTCGGCAAGCGCTGTCAGGTCGGGATTGTCCGAACCCGGCAAGCAGCACAGACCGCCAGTAGCATCGCGTTTCTAGGCATCTTTCCCGCCGCGCGAATGTGAAGCACTTCACACAGGGACGCATAACGGCCGAAAGACAGGATCGAAGTCCGTCAAGACTGTCGTATTCTCGTCGTACTCCTTTGCTAAGAAGCAATGGTTGATGATCAGTCGACCGCGGATGGACCGGCGGCAGGTCGCAACATCGAGGAAGCGGGGCTTTTGCTCCGCTTTTTTGTTGTCCGGACTTCTTCACGGAAACCTACTTCCGCGCAAGAAAAAAGCCCGCCGGAGTTAACCGGCGGGCGTGACAGGAGGAATTCTTGCCGGATATCAGGCGGCGAGCACCGCTTTCGGCTCGACCATTTCGTAGCCGAGCGCTTCGGCGACGGCGCGGTTGGTGATCTTGCCCTTGTGGACGTTGAGGCCGTTGCGCAGGTGGTGGTCGTCGACCAGCGCCTTGAGCCCCTTATCGGCGAGCTGCAGGCCATAGTGCAGCGTCGCGTTGTTGAGCGCGTGCGCCGAGGTGACCGGCACGGCGCCCGGCATGTTGGCGACGCAATAGTGGATCACACCGTCGACCTCATAGGTCGGATCGGCATGCGTCGTGGCATGCGAGGTCTCGAAGCAGCCGCCCTGGTCGATCGCGACGTCGACCAGCACCGAGCCCTTCTTCATGCCGGAAAGCATCTCGCGGGTGACGAGCTTGGGCGCCGCGGCGCCCGGGATCAGCACGGCGCCGATAACGACGTCGGCCGAGAAGCATTCCTCTTCCAACGCCTCGACGGTCGAGTAACGCGTGTGGACGCGGCCGCCAAAAATGTCGTCGAGCTGGCGCAGAC
>NZ_RZSB01000271.1:0-7149 GCF_004023285.1 Mesorhizobium sp. M2A.F.Ca.ET.067.02.1.1 | reverse complement strand
AAGAGGAAGCGCGCGCTGGCAGATCTCAGAAAGGGTGATTCCTTGGGCTCAAGCCTGCCGACACTCGGTTTGCGACATCCCTGATCAAATGATGGATTGCGGTCGGCCCGTGCTTCGCACATGCTGCCACGAAGAATTCCATCGTCTGTGCGACCTGTTGCATCTCCCGGAAGTTCCGCGACATCAATTCGTCATTCTCGTCAAACGGGTGCAACATCACGTATTCCATGCGCTCAATGGCATCGGGGAATCTGGCGAGGTAGGCATCCAGAAACTCGTCGATCTGTTCGTCGCTGAAGTGCTTACCCATTATCCCCGCAAGCGTGACGCATCATTGATCCCCCGCAAGACTTGCAGAGGCAGCATCTCGCAACTGAAGCGCGCACGCAAGCGAACCTGAGCCGCATGGCCTGCAATGCAATGGAACTGGCCAGCCAAGCCCGCCAGAGGGCGATCGAGGCGAGGGCGGCTTAGAGGGCAGCAGCGCCAAACACCGGACAATCAGGCTGCCATCTTTTCATTCTTTGGCCTGACGCTCATGAAAATGAACAGCTTCGGATTATCCAATGTCCCGTTCATACGATAAACCGAGGCCGATACAGTTCGAGCGTCGAGCCAATACCCGACGGTTTCAGCCTGCAGGCGATTTACATATCCGACGCACCGATCTCCGGCACAGACGTGGATTGCCGCGGGGTCATATTGGTTGTCCGGTTCAGGCACAAGGCTCACCGGCTGATCCGGCGCCAAACCGAGCGTGGTTCCGATTAGGAGATGCCTGGTGCCCGCCACCTCCATTACCATGTCCGCCTTGGCGGTACTTTTGTCTAGCGGATCAACAATGGAAAAACCGTCGCTGGGTAATTTTGCTCCGTGTAAGCAAGCAGTGCGAAGTCGGAAGGATTGGCGTCAGGTGCGAGTCCATACAACTGAAGAAACGCTCCAAAGTCTGGGCGGCTGCGCGGCGGCAACCGTCGCATCAACGTAGGTAACACCTCCGACCTGTGGATGGGTCGCTGCATGCTAAAAGCCGGATACCCTAAGAACCCGAGGCCGATAAGCTTTTCCCTGCCATGCCCATTGAGTGCTCGGAATTCCGAATCCGACGTGACATATCTGAAGCTGCATTCCTGGCCAGATATATCGATCACTCCAACGGCCCAGCGCTGCCGGTTCCCAAGGTGGTCCGGGGCCTGCCATGCGAGCAACAACTGCTTCGGCTCAGCGAGATATTTGATGGAGCGGGTCATCAGTAGCCGATCGCTTCTTCGAGCATTGCTTTCCGCGCCTTGATCAGTGTGTAGACAAAATCGACGCGTGCTGTGCTGAACGGAATGCCGACATCGAACAGCGAACAATCATGGAAAATCTTCGCGATCTACAGCATCTGGAATCGAACCACATTTGCGGCCGCAACGCCAGCCTCTGGGTAATGCTCGAGCAGTTTTTTGCAAAGGGCTATATGGCCGGTCGGCTCATCCGATTGCATATCCCAGCCAAGATGATGGCGCCCTTTCTCGATGTATGTGCGAAGCGCTTTAGCTTCCGAGGCCGTACGCAGGGCATCATCTTTGAGTTCGTACGCCAAGCTGGTGGCGTTATCGAACAGAGGTGCTAGTTGGTAAGTCGGCTGGCCGTTGGGCCGTCGACGGACAAGAAATCCCCAATTTTCCGTACGCCGATCAGTATTGCCTATCAGAGCGTCAAAGATCACTGCCTTTGTCCACCAAGCCAAGAAATCGGATCCGCTTCCGAGCACAAACGGCAAATCCTCGCATTCTCTCGAATGTTGTGCGGTCTGCCGCCCTTGAGGCCGCGGTGAAACCCCGCTAGTACATCTGCTCCGTGCACTAGGCGCGCTGGATGGGGCTCGCCAGGGTAGCCATAAAAGAATTCAACCAGGGCGCCACATTCACCAGTTCGCGAATCCACTGCGAGAAAACAGGGCGGCACTGGGAGAGCAAGCAAGCTCCCGATCTGGTATGCGATGAACTCCGACCACATCTGCCGGGATCGCCATCCGTACGCCGTTTTGAACAGGTATGGGTGTCTGGGGATCAAGAGCGGAGTCGGCGCATCGTCAGGTACGAAGACCATTTGCTTCGGTTTGGTGCCGCCCGGGAAAATCCCGAAGCTCTCGTCGCGCCGCCAACTGGCGATATCGATAGCAGCTGATTGGGGCGGTACAGCCCGAGATGACCAAGCTGTTGGAGTGCGAAGAAGTTCGTTGCTCAAATCGTCGAGAATCCTTTTCCCATTTAGGTGACACGGCGATCAGGAAAGACGCAAGCGGGCTCCCCGAAGGGACGGGCGACCAGTTCTGCACACTAATTCCGTTGCACAGCGGGATTATCGGTGACGCCCGAAATCTGGCCTGTCTTTTCATGGGGCAAGCAGAGCAAGCTTCCAGGCAGCGAAACTGGATGCTTGAAATGCACGGCCACACTCCCGAGCAATGGGCTGCCATGCCGTATGCCGAGCGCATGCCCTGGACAACATCGAGGAGGATCGCCGCCATGGATGACCTCCAACTCACCAAGAAGGCCGAGGCCTATGTCGCGCTGAGCCCTGGCTTGGATGGACAGGGAACGGCCCGAGGACCATGTCCCTCGACCTCGACCTCGACCTCGACCTCGACCTCGACCTCGACGGCCGCGGCAGCGCCTATGATGACCGCGAAGCCGATGACAGTGACTATGAGCCCAATGGGGATGAGAAGGATCTGTCCTGGGCCGTCGGCGGGGGAAAGGGCCCATTGGTGCGAGGACGCCGAAGACGGTGGCGACCTTGAGCACAATCTGGGCTGGCGGGAAGCTGGGTCGCTAACGGGCGATCTGGCCTGCTTCGGCAGTGCGGAAGAAGACGAGCCGTCCTTGGGCTGGACGAACCACATCGACCAGCGCTTGAGCATGATCGAGACGGAAACGACTGGCACGTGATGGACGGGGAGGAAGACCCCGACGACGAGGACGAGCGAGAGGACGACAGCTACAGCGGCCTCTGAAATTCTAATCGAGTTGGAATATGGCCCGGCTGCTATGTGGCCGGGCTTTTTTCTTGCCGAAGAAGATTTGGTGCACTCGGCAGGGCTCGAACCTGCATCTGCCCGGGAGGATCCCGCTCTGTCCTGACTTGAGCTACGAGCGCTGTTGTTGGCAGCCTAAAATCGCAGCGCCCGTTCGATCAATTTGGAGGTTGGGGGGACCGGCATCCATTGGAAGTAGGAACACTCTCAGGAAAGAGGACGCTTCGGCTTTCGGGCCTTTCTCTTACCCGGCGATCGCCAGCCCGACCGCTATACCAATTCCGATAGCGAGCCCGGCAACGAGATTGCCGGCCAGGCGCATCCCGAAAGCAGCGGCAAGGGCGCGCAGATTCGACTGTGGTCGGGCCTGCAGCCGGATCAGATCATTAAAAACGTATTCCATGAGAACGACCCCCCTTCGCGTGTAGATCGGCGCCTAGCGAAGTCGAGCTGTGTAGATATGCTGTAGATCAGCCGTTTTTGGGCTGACTTGGAAAACTCTGAAGACCTTGGAATTGTTGGCTCCCCGGGCCGGATTCGAACCAGCGACCAACCGGTTAACAGCCGGTTGCTCTACCACTGAGCTACCGGGGAACGGAGGCTCTGACGTGAGTGGCGCAGCCTATAGCAAACACCTTTCGGCTTTGCAAAGCAGCATTTCGCAATTTTTCTCCAGTTTTTGATGCGGCTATTTGTGCCATCGTTCGGCGCGCCCACATATGAAGGGCTTCACTCCGGCACGGAACAAAGCGGCCGGTCATCGCCTTGACATGGCTTAGGCAGCGGATGGGATTGGTTTGAATGACCGCAGCGGACGATGACAACGCCCCGGCACGGAAGATTTCGATCTTAGGCCGCGAGTTCACCATGCCGCGCTCACGCGGCTGGCGAATCGCCATTGGCATGCTGCTTACCCTTGGCGGGCTTCTGGGCTTTCTGCCGATTCTCGGCTTCTGGATGATTCCGCTCGGTCTCCTGGTTCTGTCCTATGAATTCGCCATGATCCGGCGCCACCGGCGGCGTTTCATCGTCTGGTGGGAACGTCGGCGTCGACCCGACTGAGAGGCAGGGACGGCTGCACCACGGCGATGCCGGAGTCGCGACAACCGATTGGTAATCACCACTTTGGCCGCTCCATGCGAAAGCATCGGGAATGACGCGCCGCCGCTTGACGACCTTTGAGCGTCAACATAATGAGTTCGCTCGGAACGCCGGGAGCATTGCGAGGCCTCGTGGCGGAGTGGTTACGCAGAGGACTGCAAATCCTTGCACCCCGGTTCGATTCCGGGCGAGGCCTCCAGATGCTTGCGGGCTCCAGCGCAATCGCGCCGGAGCGGGGGTTCCGGTTGAAGTTTTAGCCGCGCGTTTGGCGCGGGGAGCGGACTGTTGGGACATGAGCGCTGATTTTTCCGAACGCCGCGTGAAGATGGTCGACGGCCAGGTCCGCACCACCGATGTCACCAGCGCGCCTCTCATCGAAGCGATGCTGAGCGTTCCGCGCGAGGCCTTTGTCGACGCCGGGCAGCGGGATCTGGCCTATATCGACGAAGACATCCGCATTTCGAACGGCGCCAATGGCGGCGGCGCACGCTACCTGATGGAGCCGTCGCCGCTCGCCAAGCTTTTGCAACTGGCCGAGATCGACGCGAGTGATTCGGTGCTCGATGTCGGCTGCGGCAGCGGCTATTCCGCCGCATTGCTGTCCAGGCTTGCCCGGTCCGTGGTGGCGCTGGAAAGCGATCCCGCGCTGGCGGAGACCGCGAAATCCACGCTGTCCAGCCTTGGCTGCGAGAATGTTACCGTGGCCACCGGGCCGCTGCCGCAGGGGCATGCCGCTAAAGCGCCCTACAACGTCATCTTCGTCGGCGGCAGCGTCGAGGAAGTGCCGCCGGCGCTGCTCGACCAGCTTGCGGAAGATGGACGCCTGGTTGTGGTCGAGGGACAAGGCAACTCTGGCGTGGCCCGGCTGTTTTTTAAAGCCGGGGGGGTTGTAACCGGAAGACGGGCCTTTAATGCGGCAATTAAGCCACTACCGGGCTTCGAACGTGCTCACGCGTTTGAATTCTGAGCGTTTTGCCTTGCAGCGAAGGCGCTGTCATGATCGCTTGCGCCTGACAATCGTTGCTGATTTGGTTAACCGGGCGTTTCGGGAGGCCGTCAGCGGGGGAACGATAAACAACGCGGCGCCGGCCGATCCGCAAGGGTAGGCTGACGCGGCGTGGTTCCCATGCAAAACGAATGAGGGAAATAACGTGCCGCCTCTACCTCTACGCAAGAGTGTTTTAGTAGCTATCCTTGTTTCGGCCACGGCGCTTTCGCCGTTGGCCGCCTCCGCCGAGACCATTACGGGCGCTCTCGCCAAAGCCTACCAGTACAATTCGCAGCTCAACGCCGCTCGCGCCGGCGTGCGCGTGACTGACGAGGGCGTTGCCATCGCCAAGTCGGGCTGGCGCCCGACCGTCACTGGTTCGGCCAACATCGACTACACCAACACGCACGGATTTGGCACCAGCAGGAGACTGACGACCGGCAGCTTCGGCGTGCAGATCAACCAGACGCTGTTCGACGGCTTTCAGACCAAGAACAATGTTGCTGCCGCCGAATCGCAGGTGAAGGCTTCCGTGGAAAGCCTGCGCAACACCGAAGAGAACATCCTGTTCAACGCGGCGAGCGCCTATATGGACGTGATTCGCGACCGCCAGGTCGCGGTGCTGACCGAGCAGAACCTGCAGTTCCTGACCGAGCAGGCGCGCGCCGCCCGTTCGCGCTTCGAGGTCGGCGAGGGCACCCGTACCGACGTCGCCCAGGCCGATGCCTCGCGCGCCACGGCCGTGGCTCAGTTGAGCGCCGCCCGCGCGACCGCTCTGGCGAGCGCCGCCACCTACCATCAGATCGTCGGCGACGAGCCGGGCAAGCTGAAGGCGGCCTCGCCGCTGGGCAAGCTGCTGCCGGGCAATCTCGATTCCGCCCTGGCTGTCGCTTCCGCCGAGCATCCGGCCATCCTTGCCACGCAGCATCTCGTCGATGCGGCGGCGTTTTCGGTGAAGTCGTCGGAAGGTGCGCTGCTGCCCCAGCTTTCGGCCTCCGCCGGCATCTCGGACAATTACAGCCACACCTCTCCCGGTTCCTCCAGCAGTCCCAACGGTAGCTCGACGTCCGCCAATATCGGCGCTACTCTGACCATACCGATCTATTCGGGCGGCCGGACCTCGGCAATTGTGCGGCAGAACAAGGAATCGCTCAGCGAGGCGCGCATCCAGGTTGATGTCAGCCGCGACCAGGTGCGCCAGGCCGTGGTCTCGGCCTGGACGCAATATGTCGCAGCGCGCGAAAGCGTGGATGCCAACAGGCAGGTCATCGACGCCGCGCAGCTGGCGCTGAACGGCGTCATCGAGGAGCGCAATGTCGGCCAGCGCACGACGCTCGACGTGTTGAACGCGCAGAACGCCGTCATCACCGCCAAGATCAACCAGGCAAGCTCCGAGCGCGACGTGGTGGTGGCGAGCTACGCCATCCTGTCGGCGATGGGACGGCTGTCGGTCGATCGCCTGGGCCTGGCGGTCACCAAATACAGGCCGGAAGAGCATTACAACGCCGTCAAGGACAAGTGGATCGGATTGCGCACGCCCGACGGACGCTGATTTCCGATCCAAGCTTCGATAAACGCCGCGCGTCCCATGGATGCGCGGCGTTTATCTTTTCCGGATGACTGACCGGGCTGCGCATCGCCTAATCTGTTGAAATCCAAAGAGTCCCCAGATTGGGGATTCTCGGATGGCGATCGGTCGGTTACGCTGTCTCCACTGATTCGAATTCCGGCCCGGGCAGGAACGGAATTGCGTAATGGGTCACAAGGGCGGCGGATGTGACGATGGCGACGGCAAGCAGCGCGCAGCGCGAACCTTCCATGGAAGAGATACTGGCTTCCATCCGAAGGATCATCGAGGACAGCGATACCGGTCGCAAGCAGCCGGCCGAGGCCGGTGACCTGCGCCAGGACCTGGAACCGGCCGCCGTCAACACTCCCTCCGCTGCGATACCCGCTGTCGAGGTCGACGCCTTTCGTTCCGAACTGCATGCCGATGCCAGTCCCCGCAAGCCGGCGACGCTGGCGGAGGTCCAGG
>NZ_RZSB01000270.1:0-7168 GCF_004023285.1 Mesorhizobium sp. M2A.F.Ca.ET.067.02.1.1 | reverse complement strand
CGCTCCTGGCCCATGTCCGTTGGCGATGCCCGGGCAAGCCGCGCCGTGCCGGTCGGCTTGCTCGAAGGCGGCAAGGTGCTGAAGCCGGTGAAGAAGGGCGAGTTGTTGACCGAGGACAATGCCGCGCCGGACCGGACGACGAGGCTCTACGCCCTGCGCCGGCTGCAGGACGACATGCTCCACGGAGCGAAGATCGCTTCGCCGGCCCTGTCAGGCTGAACCGGCTCTATCCCTTTGTTTTGACGCAATTCCGGACGGAAGGTTACGGCGAAGGCGCCGAACTTAACCGCTCACACTTTTTCCTGGAATTGCTCTATTTGCGCAGTTCCGCCTCGATCTCGTCCAGCGCCTTGTCCTTGCCGATGCCGGTGAGGAAGGGGAGCCCCTTGATCACCGGCTTCTTCACGGATGCCGAGATCGGTGTGGTGGCAACGATGAAATCGACGTTGTCGGCCAGTCCGGGCACTTCCGTTGCCTTGGCCTGCTGCGCATGAAAGGTGAGGCCGCGCTTCTTCATCGCTTCGGTCACCGCCGCATTGACCGCGGTCGAGGTCGCGACGCCCGTGCCGCAGGCAAAAAGAATGGTTTTCTGTCTGGACATGTTCTTTCCTTTGTCAGCCGAGAATGGCGCGGACGTCGTCGAAGGTCCTGGCCGTCCTCAAGCCATCCAGCGCCGCGGGATTCTGGATGGTGACCATGACGGTCTGCAGCGTGTCAATCTGCTTGTCCTTGTCATTGATGGCAAGCAGGAAGACGAGGCCCACCGGAAGCTTCTCGTCGGGATCTTCCATATTGGCGAAGGTGACGGGCCGCTTGAGCGTGCCCATCGCGACACCCGGCTTCAGCACATGTTCGGGGTCGGTATGCGGAACCGCGACATTGTCGGCGCGCTCCAGCGGCAGGCCTGACGGGATCGTCATCTCACGCCGCACGACAGCGTCGGCGTAGCTGCTCTTGACGTAGCCCAACGCCTCCAGCCTGGCGGCCAGGATGCGGATGATCTCCTCATTGGTCGAGGCGTCGGAGCCAAGGACGACTGCCTCGGGGTCCAGGAGTTGGATCAGGCCGTTCGACAAGGGTCACTCCATTGATGCGGACCGTGCGCCCGCCGTGTGGCTCGGGCGCACAGGTCATTGTCAGTTCAGGATGGGGCCGGCTCAGGCGGTGCCTTCGGCCGGCTCGTCCTCGGCGCCTGCCGCGCGCTCCCAGCCGAGCGGATTGCGGCGGTAGAACAGGAACAGCGCAGCGATCACCACCGCGATGACGACGATGCCGATCACGCCGAGCCCCTGGATCGCTTCGATGATCACATAGGGAACCCAGAGGAAGCCGTCGACCACCGAGGTGATCTGCAGCGCATCCGCCGGCAGCTTGAAGCCGGAGGCGACGGCTGCACTCGTGAACAGCGGCGCCAGCGCGTTGGCGACGTAGAAGCCGACGGCGAGCGTCACCGTGCCGATGACAACCATGCGGAAGACATTGCCCCTGACCAGCGGCGCGGTCATCGCGACGATGAACGGGATGACGGCAAGGTCGGCGAACAGGATGACGCGGTTGCCGGGCAGGATGATCGACAGGATGATCGCGATCGGCACCAGGATCAGCGACGACGAGATCGCGGCGGGGTGACCGATCAGGATGGCCGAGTCGAGCCCGACCAGCAGCTCGCGGTCGCCTGTGCGCTTGCGCACGAATTCCTGTGCGGCGTCCGAGACCGGCAGCAGGCCCTCCATCAGGATCTTCACCATGCGCGGCAGGAGCAGCATCACCGCCGCCAGCGTCATGCCGGTGCCGAGCACCTTGGCCAGCACCGTGCCGAGATCGCCAGCGTTGTAGAAGGCGATCAGGCCGAGCACCAGGCCAATGATCAGCCCGAGTATCACCGGCTCGCCGAACACGCCGAAGCGGCGTTCGATGGTTTCGGTGCTGATGTTGATGCGGTTGATGCCCGGGATGCGATCCATGATCCAGTTGAGGATGATGGCGATCGGGAGGATCTGCGCCGAGGCGAGATGCGGCACGGAAATGCCCGGCACGCCGTAGAACTGCTGCACCGCGCGCGCCGACCAGTCGGCGAAGAGCAGCGCAAGTGCCGCGACAAGCGCCGCGATGATGATGCCGTAGGCCAGATTGTTGGTGGCGGCGACGACCAGCGAGCCGACGAAGGCGAAATGCCAGAAGTTCCAGACGTCGACATTGAGCGTGCGTGTCATGCGCGTGAGCAGGAGCGCGATGTTGACCAGGATGCCGACCGGGATGACCCAAAGGCCGACCGACGAGCCGAAGGCGATCGCGGCGGCAGACGGCCAGCCGACATCGATGATGTCGCGATGGATGCCGGTGTTGGTGACGATCGCCTTGGCCACGTCGCCGATAGAGGCGAACATCAGGCCGAGCACGAGGTTGATGCCGATGAAGGCGACGCCGATCGTGATGGCGGCGCGGAATGCCTTGCTGACCTTGGCTCCAAGGATCACGGCGATGATGAAAATGACGATCGGCAAGAGCACAGTCGCGCCGAGCGTGTCGATGGCTCCCTTTAAGCCTGCAAGTATGGTGTCCATTCTACCTCCCCAGGGGCATCGGCTTCGGCTCGAAGCGTGAATGATGCCCGCAACTCAATGACGCCTCGACCCTCCCGGCCAAGGCACTCCCCACTCGCCGACGAGGACGGAATGCTCAGTCGAGATGAGTGAACATTTGCCTTTGTCAGCGAACGAAAGTTTTATCTGGGCGGTCTATGCCAAAGTCAATCGGCAATCCTTTGGGCCAAAGGGAAACCCACCGATTGTTCGGGAAATCGGTTAGCCGATATGGCAATCGTCGATCAGGCCTGGTGGATTTGGCGCATCCCAGGCTGGATTGTTTGTCGGATCGCTACTTGCCGAGCTCTATCGACCGCAGCCGCGCCGCTTCCACGGCTTCGGTGACGAGCTTTGTCAGGCGGTCGCCGCCCATCAGCACGCCGAGCGCGGCGGCGGTCGTGCCGTTGGGGCTGGTCACCTGCTGACGCAGCACGCCCGGCTCCTCGTCGCTTTCAACGGCGAGCGAGGCGGCGCCGAAGACGGTCTGCATGGCGAGCAGCTTCGCGGTCTCGGCCGGCAGGCCGGCCTTCTCGGCCGCAACTGTCAGCGCTTCGATGAAGTGGAAGACATAGGCCGGGCCGGAGCCGGAGACGGCCGTCACCGCGTCCATGAGGCCCTCGTCGTCGATCGTCGTCACGACGCCGCTTGCCGAAAGCAGCTCAAGGACGAAGCGCCGGACGTCGTCGGAGACCAGCGGATTGGAAAACACCACCATCATGCCCTTGCCGATCGCGGCCGGCGTGTTCGGCATGCAGCGGATGACCGGCGCGAGCTCGCCCAGGATTTCCTCGAAGGTGGCGACCGGCGTGCCGGCGGCAATGCTGACGAAAGTCGTCCTGCCATCGCCGAAGCGCTTGTACTGCGCCGTCACGTCGCGGATCACCTGCGGCTTTACCGCGATGACGACGAGATCCGGCACGGCATCGGCCGGAATGGCCCCGGCGTCGGCGGAAACGCGGCAGCCGAGATGTTCGGCCCGCTGGCGCAGTTCCGCGTTGGGCTCGACCACGAACACCGCCGACGGCTCGAGCCTTGCGGACTTCAGCCAGCCCGAGAGCATGGCGTAACCCATATTGCCGCAGCCGGCGAGAACGAGCCTGATCGTCATCAAAATCTCCTTAGCATGGCTCTCCTTAAACGCTTGCGCGGCCAGCGAAAAGCCCAGCGTGAGGAAGATCGATCATCCAGGACTGAGTGCAATTCCTGGGAAAGGGCGAGCGGCTTTCCGCCCGCAATTGCGTCAGGACGGAGATAGAGGGGTTCGCCGTTCCGGCGAAATGGTGAAACGCTCTATCGCGACAGGCGAACCGGGATCGGCCGCAGCGAAACTTGCCTGAGGCCAAGCACGCCGAGAACGAAGAACAGCCAGACCGGATCGCCGCGATGGAAGAAGAAGCTTTCCAGGAAGCCGTTCAGCGCCGTGAACAGCACCACCATCATGAAGAGGTCGCCGAGGAAGATGTTCTCCTTGCGCGGCGGGATGCGCATGTAATCGCGCAAAGGAGCGATCAGGAAGGTGTAGACGGCAACGCAGAGCGCCGGGATGCCCATCAGCACGGCAATATCGAGATAGCCGTCATGGCCATGCACGATGGTGCGGATATCCCAGGGCCTGTCGAAGGGCTGGTCCTGGTTGAGCAGCAGTGGCGTCCCCCAGAAGCTTTCGTAGCCGTAGCCGGTCCACGGCTTCTTCGCCAGCATCTCGCCGGCGAACTCCCAAAGGGTCGTACGTCCCGTATAGGTGAGATCGGGGAAATAGATCGCCGCCAGATGCTTCACCGGCGGGATGAAGACGATGCCGAGCGTGCCGACCACGGTCGCGACGATCGCCACCGCGAACAGGATCGGCGTGCCGAGCCGCATGCCGATGAGGCTGGGCAGCACGACGATCATGATCGAGAACGGCACAAGTCCGGCGGTCGTCTTGGAGCCGGTGTGGAGCATGAAGATCATCGCGGCGCAGAAGATGCCGGCGCCCCACCAGCGCTGGCCGCGTCGGAACAGATAGAGCCCGGCGAAACTGAAACAGGCCATCACCGGCCCGGCGATGTTCTTGTGCGTGAAGACGCCGCGCCACAGGCCGGCATGCTCCGGCTCCTGCGAGTCAGCGGTGTGCAGGGCCTCATGCGGCAAGACGACCAGACCGATATAGGAAAGGCCGATCACCACGACGGCGGTGAAGATGATCACGCGGGCGAAGGAATCGGCGTCGCGCGGCAGCACCAGGATCGTCGCCATGGTGATGATGCCGATCATGGTGAAGGAGGCGGCGCGCATCGCCACCGGCGGATCGGTGGCGAGCACCACCGACAGGGAGAAGAAGCCCAGCATCAGCGCCCAGGAGGGGCTGACCAGCGAACGCACCACGCGCGGATCGGCGAAGGCGAGCAGCGAGAAGATCGAGATCGCGCCGAGCGAGCCGAAGCCGAGCTGGTTGACGATGTCGCCGCCGTCGCCGGTGAGTTCCGCTCCCGCCGGCTGGAAAGGCCGGAACGAGACCATGATGACGGTGAACAGGAGCGCGGCGATCGCCGTCGCCACACCTTCCTTGGTGAAGGCGGCGCCGAGCGGCGCGCGCTCAATTCTTCTCAGGCTGTCGGTACTGCTCATTGGCATATCCGAATTCGGCAAGCACCCGGCCGAGCGCGACATAGACCGGGTAGAGGCCGGTCGTCAGCGAGCCGGTTCGCGCCAGCCGGATGGCGCCACGGAGCGGTGAGGCCGCGAGCAGCGCCAGGCTTTTGAGAAACACTTTGAGGCCGGCAAGCGGCGTGCCGGCGCGCTTCTTCTTTTCGACCAGCGTCGAGATCACGCCATTGCGCAGGCTGCGGGCGCGGATCCAATCGGCCTCGACGCGCCGGGCCGGCACGGTCTCGTTGACCTTTGCCTCGGCGCACCAGCCGAGCACGAAGCCTTTCTGCGCGGAACGGCTGAGGAAGTCGGAATCGCCGCCGCCCATGAAATTGAACCTGAGATCGAGGAAGGGCGGTCCCATGGCCTTCAGCACGTTGCGTCCCACCAGCAAATTGCCGGACGAATAGAGCGCCGGAACGCGACCGGTTTCCCGGTAGGGCGGCGCGAACACCGGGTGCTCGGCCCATCGGGCGTGGCTCGGATCGGCGAAGACCGGCACTTGCGGGCCACCGACGATGTCGGCGCGAAGCGTCTCGGCGGCCTTGCACATGCGCTCCAACCAGTCCGGCTCGGCGATCTCGTCATCGTCGATGACAAGAAGGTGCTTGAAGTTGGGAAACTGCAGGATCGCCGTCTGCCAGCCGGCATTGTAGGCGCTGCAATTGCCGCGCTCATGCGCGACGATCACAAGTCCCGGCATCTCGCCGCTCTCGAACAGCGGCAGCACGGCGGCGGCACCCTCGCGCGCCTCGGCCTCGTTTTCCATGACGATGACGGCGAAGCGCCTTTCGGTCCGCTGCGCCTTGAGCGAAGCCAGGGTTTCCAGCACCTGCTGCGGCCGCTTGAAGGTCGGCAGCGTCACCACCGCCTCGACGCTCTCGGCGGCGAGCCCCGGCGACCGTCCCGGGATCGATACAGAAGCGTCGGACGGCAAAGGGATCATCCGTTTTTGAGCAGCGTGGGTTTGCGCCCTCGATAGCATCGCGGTGATAACGTTTCGTTAATCACCTTCTCGCCCGGCTGTCGGAAAAGCCGGGTCTTTGGCCTTTGACGGTGCCATTTAATCAAGGCTTCACCGCGTTTTGCTACCGGCTGCACCTAAGGATAGGTGAGATGCATCTGCTGTTCGCCACATCGATCGTGCCCGATGGCGCTCTCGCCTCAGGCTACGAGATTGCCAATGCCGCGACCATCGACGCGCTGCGGCGCGCCGGCGTGCGCGTGACCGTGATCGGCTTCATCTGGCCAGGGAAAACCCCGTCCGATCCGCAAAACACCATCGTGCTCGACGCCGTCGAGGTCCGCACCGAAAGCGCTTCGCCGCTGCAAAAACTTGTCTGGCTCGGCAAGGCGGTTTCCTCCGGCCTGACCTTTTCGTCGGTCAAGCTGCGTGTCGTCTCTGAGGCGCAAACCCGCGCCGCCATCGATCGCGCCGGGCCCTTCGACGGCTATGTCCTGAATTCGGTGCAGTTCGCCGGCGCGTTCGAGAAGGTTCTCGCCGACCGTCCATTCGTCTTCGTGGCGCACAATGTCGAGCATCGCTCGGCCGAGGAGAACGCCGCCGCGGCCGGCAGCGCGCCGCGGCGCTGGATGTTCCGCCGCGAGGCCAGGCTCCTCAAGGTCATGGAGGAGCGCCTTTGCCGCGCCGCGCGTTTCGTCTTCACGCTGGCCGAGGGAGACCGCGCGGCACTTGGCGTCGCCTCCGACACACGCTCGGCGGTGCTGCCGCTGGTGACCCGCGCGCAGGCGCCGGCAGGCAAGGCCAAGCGCCATATCGAATGCGACGCCGCCCTGATCGGCACCTGGACCTGGCAGCCGAACCGCATCGGGCTCGACTGGTTCCTGACCAAGGTCGTGCCGCATCTGAAGCCGGATTTCCGCGTCAGGATCGCCGGCAGCATGCCTGCAGGCGTCAGCTCGCCGCATCCCGGCGTTTCCTTCGTCGGCAG
>NZ_RZSB01000026.1:0-22973 GCF_004023285.1 Mesorhizobium sp. M2A.F.Ca.ET.067.02.1.1 | reverse complement strand
ACCCAGCGCACCTTGCGAGCAAGGTCTTCACGCCCCGCGGCACGCAAGCCGGATTGCTCAGCGAAGAAGACGCGCTCCTCGCCGCCCTTGCCCAGCTGCCGGTTTCGGGCATCCCGCAGTGCGGGATCGAACTTTCGCACGATCCGCTCCAGTGCGGGCGGCACCGCCTCGAATTTCGCGGCGGGCGGCGCCTCGAAGAAGATTTGTTGGGGCTCGTGCAGGCCGGGTGCGGACGCCGCCGGCATCGGGTTCTCGAAGAGCGCCGGATCACGGGCGATGTGGCGCTCGACGCCGTCTATCAGCGCGCGCTGAAAGTTCGCCAAGGGCTTGTAGCCGGCAATCCATTGCATGCCCAGCCGATAGAGCACCGCGCTGATATTCTGGTGCTTGAATTCGATCGAGCCCCGGCTGCGGCCGGTAAGTTCCTGCAACGCCGCATTCCGCTGCGCCTTCACGAACGGACGCCCCGCCAGTTCCAGCGCCAGCATATCGAAGTAATCAGAGACAATAAGGTCGATTTCGCGGTTGGTCCAATCACTGCCGGCCTGTCCGTCGGACATGATCAGAGCTGGCCTGAAAAGGCGCGAGATTGAAGGGAGGAAAACAGATCATCCCATGCGAAAAGCTGTTTGCTGTAGTGACCGCGAACGCTGCCGATTTGGCCTAACCTCATCCGAAGCGCCTCACGTTCTTGACTTGGTAGGCACGGAACGCGGATTTCCCGGACGTCGCTGACATTTATCGTATTTAGTCCGGATGTCGTCTTCCCTCGCCTCAGAAGGTTGCGTCGGCCTATTTCACTGTTCAACCAGAAGCTGACAAGTATCGGATCTATTTCCATCGAGATAGGTCGTGCCCGGATCAGATGGTTCTGATGTATGCACGGTGCCAACGATCCATCCCATACAGCGCACCTTCCAATCTCAGCAGCATTTCCATGACCCTCAACAAAAAGGATGTCACCAGCGGCGAGTAGCGTCCTGCGAAGTTCGCCTTCGCTGACGCGCATCGTCTTTACTTCAGAGAGGTCGAGGCGATCTCTATGAACGTTTGCAACTCGCAAATACGGCACTTCCATCGGCAACTTCACGCGCGCATGTGTTAGCTGGAGGCCACCCTGCACATCGCAAAGTTCGCCTAGAGCCTTTGTGGGCAGCGTAGTGGCATAGGCAGCGTCGATGGTCGAACGCGACAAGCTGTCAAGCAGTTCGATGGCGCGCTTACGCTTGCGGCGCAGCGCATCGGCCCTATCCAGGATCGCCGCGATCCGCCGCTGCTCAACGAGCGGAGGGAGGGGGATTTCGAGACGGCGCAGATTGTCGATTGAGAAATTGTCAGCGGTCGTCGCTCTCACCCATTTCAGAACGACCGACTCGGACGCTTTCACAATATGAGCAACATATCCAGCGTCGGCACGAGCGCCGCAGATCAACGCCTTGATATCCTGGTTGATGGCGACAGGACGCTGAGTGATCCCGACCGGAAGCGTGTGCTTCAAGATTCCGGAGCGATTCACAATCAGGATCGCATTTTTAGGAATCAGATTTGTCGCGCTGCCCTTGATCGCCTCAACGGTAATTTTGTCCTCGGCGTCGGCGATTTCCCACCGTTTCATATCTTTTGGAGAAACCCAGGGAATATCTCCACCCCAAAATGCGGAATTAGCCTTGGATGGCGTTCCGCCGCCCTTGATCTCGACGATATTGCCAAGTGCTACCATGGGCGCATTCACAGCATGGCCTCCAGTTCCTCCAAACCTTCGGCGATCTCCTTCTCCAGCGCCTTGAGTTCGGCGACGATCTCCTTCGGCTGGCGGTGCTCGATCGCCTCGTGAACCACCTCCTTGTAGCGGTTGATGGAAAGGTCGTAGCCGGCCGCGGCAATCTCGGACTTGGGCACACAGAAGCTCTGCTCAGTGCGCAGGCGCTCGCGCTCGGCGCCGTTGCGCTCGGCCCAGCGCGCGCCGATGTCGGGCAGGTTGTTCTTCTCCAGTTCCTCGTCGGTCAGAGTCAGGTTGACGAAATGGCCAGCTTCGTGGTGGCCCGGCGTTGGCCCGATCTTCGAGGCCGGCAGCAGGGCGTTGCGCTTGTCGTCCAGCGAAAATCCGTCGGCCTGGCAATCATAGAACCAGACGCGATCTGTGCCGCCTGAATTGGTCTTGGTGAAAAGCACGATCGCGGTCGAGACTCCGGCATAGGGCCGGAATACGCCAGGCGGCAGCTTGACGATGCCGTCAAGCCGGTGATCCTCGACCAGCATTTTCCGGATCGCCTTGTGCGCGGTGGAAGAGCCGAATAGCACACCATCCGGCACGATCACCGCCGCCCTACCACCGGGCTTCAGCAACTTCAGGAACAGGGCCATGAACAGAAGCTCGGTCTTCTTCGTCTTGACGATCGAGAGCAGGTCCTTGGCGGTTGTCTCGTAGTCGAGCGAGCCAGCAAAGGGTGGATTGGCCAGCACCAGCGAATAGCGATCCTCATCGCCGGCATGCTCCTGGTTGAGCGAATCCTTGTAGCGGATGTCCGGGTCCTCGACACCATGCAGCGTCATGTTCATCGAGCCGATGCGCAGCATGGTGCTGTCGAAGTCGAAGCCGTGGAACATCTCCTCGTTGAAATGATCGCGACTCTCCTGGTCGATGAACAGCTTCGGATGGTTGTCGCGCAGATATTCGCCCGCCGCGACCAGGAAACCGCAAGTGCCGCAGGCCGGATCGCAGATGATGTCCTTCGGTGCAGGCGCCATCATCTCCACCATCAGCGCGATGATGTGGCGCGGTGTCCGGAACTGACCGTTCTGGCCGGCGGTGGCGATCTTGCCCAGCATGTATTCGTAGAGGTCGCCCTTGGTGTCGCGGTCCTGCATCGGCAGCTTGTCGATGAGGTCGACCACCTTCACCAGGAGCGCCGGCGAGGGAATGGTGAACCGCGCGCCCTTCATGTGCGTGGCATGCGCCGTGCCCTCTTCCGCCATGCCGCGCAGGAACGGGAAGACGTGCTCGGACACGATCTTGAACATCGTGCCGGCGTCTTTGTTCTTCAGCCGCGACCAACGCATGTCCGCAAAGGCGACGCCGCCACCCTCGCCGATGCCGTCCTTGCCATCCTTGAAAATGCGCCGGCGCATCGGCTGGCCGGTGCGGGTCGACCGGTTTTCCTCGAGCTGCTCGGCATCGTCCAACCCGCGCATGAACAGCAAATAGGTGATCTGTTCGATCACCTCGAGCGGATTGGCGATGCCACCTGCCCAGAAGGCGTTCCAGACGGCATCGATTTTCGAGCGAAGTTCACCTGTGATCATTATTCTGCTTCTCAATTGCTTTCAGCGGCTCACTCTGCGGCTAGAACTGTCTCGCTCAGGCCTTTAGCAGCGCCCGAATTCTCAAGCCAGGTCGCCCATCTCACGAGGAATTCACGGAATCCATCCTGAGAGACGCGAAGGACGTTAAGCGATGCGATGTGGGGAGCCGTATAATTGCATTCCTGGAGGCCGTCAGGGCAGAGGGGGCGTTCTTTGCCACGCTTTCCACTGACGAAAGCAAGCATCCGCGCCTGGCCGTCCGAGGAGTGCCCACGTTCATCAAGATACAGGATTCCTCCGTGTGAGAGAGCATTTCGAAGGCAACTCGCAAACTGCGGCATATTCATTTTGCGCGCCGCATCGTTTGCATCCGCTGTCGCCAATGTTTCCGCCAGCTCGCCTGGCAGCCTGTCAGCGAGGTTGAAGATCGGCCAGCCTCCCACAAATGCCCAATCAATCCGCTCACAGAAATTGGTTTTGTCGAGCTGCTTGCGAAATTCAGCACGAACCCTCTCCGTCAAAATTCTGTCGATCCCACTCTCGTCGTTGTGGTCCGCGGCTCCCGATAAAGCGCGTAGAATACGCTCCGTCGGGAGCACAATCATGGGCGACGCAAGTGCGAGCAGCAGAGTGGTCGTCAGAGCTCCGCCATGCCGCGAAGCTTGCGTTCGATCGGCCTCCGCCAGGGGATAGAGTGTTTGCAAAAGATCGCTACACCTTAGTGGCAGCTTATAGCTGTAGTGCTGGGGAATGCCCAATCGCTCCGCCCTCTCCGAAAGTTGACGGTTAATCACTAAGGCGGTTTGCGTGTTCTATCCAGCTCTTACACGGCACATGACCGGCGCCCGAAGAATCGAATCTGTGACCACGCGTGAGTAGGCAAGCGCCATCCCGCCTCAGCGTTGAGGCCGCCCCCGAGCCGACCTCAGAACGTCATCATTGTCGTCGACGCCACGTTTCCTGTCCTCGTCAGCACATTTTCCTAGACCCACAGATCGTCGGGGCCGAGATAGCTGAGGTCCAGTTTGCCTTGTTCAACACCGGCCACCGCCCGAAGGAGTCCGCTACGCGAAGGATTCAGGGGAATATCCACATGGCCAATAAGCGCACCATCCGCAGACAGAACTGCCGGTCGACCTGGCAAGTGATACAACTGCAAAGGCGTTCCCGCGGTGACCGGTGGCCCGATCCATTCCACCTGCGCCCAGTAACGATGGTCTTTCCAAATTTTGGACTGCTGAGGTGCAAAACTTGTCAGGAAACTCGTCCACATCGATCTGGTTTCGGCCGTGGGCCAATCTGGTAGCTCGCTCAGTGCCCTTACGATATCTGATGCAAGCCACTGTTGAAGTTCGCCGGCGTTGGAAAATGTAGCGAAAGTATCGTTCACGGCCTTGATGGCAGCCAAGCGCGATGAAAACCCAGCCTGAATTAGGATCGAGGCGGGGCGCTGAAAGGTGCCGGTCTCGACGGCTGAGACCGCTAGCCCGAGCTCGAAGTCGTCGAGATGGAACCCCAAGTCGCCGACAGCGTCGCCATTGGCAAGACCACGCACACGGATGGCTTCCATGGCCCAGGGTAGGCGATAGACGAGACCACCTTCGACAAACTGCAGCGTCTCGGCTTCCTGCCCCGCAGTGACCGCAGCGAGTGGCTGGCCAAGCAACCACAATCGCAAGACCTCGCGCCAATTATTCGGGAGCTTGTCGGGGATGAATGGACTGATCGAGAAGACGCGTTCCGCGAGCGCCGTAATCGCAGCGATGGCCCCCTGGGCGTTGCCGTTGAGCAGACTTCCATTGGCTTGAATTAGAAGGTCGTTGCCTTCTACTGCCATTGCGTCCAACGCATGGCCGGTTGCAAGGCCGATTCCGGCAAGAAAATAGCCGCGGCGTCGAATTGCTGTAGATTGCGCCCAGATATGGCGGCTGCGCGAGACGAGCCCCGCCCTGATCGCCGCCTTCCTCTCGTGGTTGCGTCGGTTGAGGCGCCTTTCCCAAAGCGAGGATTGGAGGATGTCGTCAAGGGCGGCAGGAATATCAGCCTCGGGGATATCGCTTTCACCGATTAGGCTGAGGATCGCAGTATCCAGCGTCGCAAGATAGTTGTTCCAATCCGATTGGGCGCGTAGCCGATCCTCGGCGCTTTCGCCGACAATTTCCGGAAAGGTCCACGCCTCTGCATTGTTGACGACATAGTCGACGAGGTTATCCAGTGAGCCGCCGACGCGTTTCTGCATGCGCACCAGTAGCGTGACAACCAGCCTGAGGAGTCCGCTTTCCATTTCGCGCGAAGAGAGGTCGGCAATTAGGGCTTCCCATTGGGCGGTGCGCTTCGCAACTTCGTCGAAGATGGGATAGAGAACGAGCCCCTCGACATCGACATAGGCACGCCCGGCGCGGCCGACGACATTCTTGAATTCCGACGTCGCGATGCGCTCGCGGTTGCGGAACAGCGAATGGATGATGACCGTCGTCGCCGAAAGATTGAGCCCCTGGGCCAGCGTCGGCGACGAGATTGTCACTTTAAGCACATTGTCACGCAGGAGCCGCTCAACCTCTTTGCGGAAGGCTGTTGGCAGCGCGCCGTGATGGATGGCGACGCCAAGTCTCAGGCATTCGAGGATCGGATGATCGCCGCCGAGCCATTCGGCGCCGAGCGTCAATGCGGTATTCAATACAGCCTGGTCGACCTGAAGCAGTGACGCGAGAGCGCCGCGCCTGTGGAGATCGATTATGCGATCTGCAAAAGGCTCGACATGCGCTCGAACCGGGCAGAAGACGAGCACGGATTGGCCGTCGCTGACGAGGCGCCATGCGGCGGCGAGGCAAAGTTCGCCGAGATCGGACGGAAAGAGCTTCTTCCGTTTGCCAACCGGAGGCACAAAGCCGGTGAGAAAGCGCGGAACGAACGGCTGTTCTTGGTCAACACGGAGATTAAGACGGGCATTCTGGCCGTTCCACACTACCTCGCCATAGCGCAGGCGGGTGGGCCGCCAATCATCCTTGACCAGGCCGCCGGGCTGGTCGCGGCGAAGCCATGCGGCGAAGTCTTCAAGTTGGTTGCCATCAGGCAAGATCGCCGACAGGCAGACAATTCGGCGCCCGCCCGCATCTGTGCGCCGTAGAAGCCGCTGGATCTGGACCTCGTAGCGAACCTCCCGTTCGCTCAGTCCGATCATGTGGCCCTCGTCGAATACGAGCAGACCAACATCGTCGAGGAGGCTCGGATCATTCCGGAGCGCGAAATCCAGTTTTTCGGGTGTCGCGACCACGATGTGACGCTCGCGGATTGCATCTTCGTCGAAGCCACTCACCCCAATGCTTCCGTAGAGGGCGGAAATGGTCTTGCCCAGCGGTCCGAAGGTGCGCTGGAGGGTTGCCTCAGTCTGGGCTGAGAGAGCGCGCAGCGGTGTAATGAAGATCACGCGCCGGCCGGCGGCCAAGCACCGGAGGATGCAAAGCTCGGAGATTCGCGTCTTGCCTGCACTGGTCGGCAGCGAGATGACGAGATCGTCGGACTGGTCGGCGGCCCGTGTGGCGGCGGCGATTTGCGAAGGCCAAAGATCGATTTCGGCTTTGGGACGGCGGAGCAAAGATGCGACGAATAACTCGCGCAGCGATGGCCAGGCGACCGCATCGCCGCCTGCTGGTGCCAACGGCAGACGCTCGTGGAACGTCGAACCCCAAAGATCGGATAGTAGATGGCGCGCGATCCGGTGCGCCCACCATTGAGGGAGCAGATTGATCTCCGCACAGATGTTCAAGCCGTCGCCTAGTCGGGTGAGAGCTTGTTCCATCAGGGGCCGGTCACCTCGCTCCAGCGCGAGTAGGAACGTCGCGAGCGCCCCGAAGAAGCTGTCGATCAGAGCGAGATCAACTCCGTCGAACAGGAATGAGGATGCGCCATCAGGAGGCTGAGCGGCAGCTTCGGCCTGATCCCATTGTGCCTGGAAGGCGGCTGTGATCGCCGCATCACTGGCGGTGCCCTGAAGGCGGAAGTCGAGAACGGTGGTCTTCAGCGCGCCGAGATCCCGTAGCATGAGATGGCCAAGTGCGCGCTCGATCGGTGAGAAATTCTCTTCCGCCCTGACGATCGTGAGGAGTGAATAGGCGCGGGCGGACAAATGCGCGAGATGATACGCGGCCGCCGCCATCACGAAATGGAAGTCACGATCGCTTTCGCCAGGGACTCCTTTGGCCATCACGGCTTCAAGCGCGGTCGCGGCCTGCTCGAAGGCGATGCGTGCGCGCGCTGAGTCGCCGCCTAGCTCCCGCAATCGCAGACCAAGCTCGAGCAGCGAATATCCATAGGAGTGGAGATCATAGCTGAGCTGTGGCGAGAAGGCCGGCGCACCAGCGGGAAGCACCCCGTCGCGCCAGATCATTGCGCGCGCTTGGCCACGCGCAATCAGCCGCGCGCGAAAGCCGGGCGTGACTGCCTCGTCGATATCGGCTTGAATACTTTCAATTGTTGGCATTAGCGATCACCAGATCATATACCGCGGCCACGAACGCGGCGTGACCTTCGATCCGGAGGCCGACGCTCCACTGCGCGATGCCGCCTGCATAGGTCTGAAGCGAGCCGGTTAGATGGCCTTCTGGGCTATTGCCGGACATCGTGAAGGTCAGATGGCGAACGCTTTGGGTTTGAATGCCATGCTTAAGTTGCGCGTCAATAATAGCGTCGGCGAGAGCGTCGTTTCCGAGTTCAGCCAGCCGATCGGCGATAAAAGATAGTGCATGGGCCGACGGCAACCCGCCGTCCTTGTCGAGAGCCGCACGTGCCTCGGCGACCACAGCGGCCGTCAACGCGACCCGGCTTTTCGCCTCGGTCTTGAGAAACAGCAGACCGGCTTGCGCATCCTGATGGATGCCGATCACATCGTCGCCACGCATTGCCATGTTGCGATGGTCTTTCCAGCGCAGCCTCTTGATCGGCACTTGATAGCCGCCCTGGGCGGCAATCCATTCGGTAGCCATGATTTCGCCGAGGTCGCCTGAGCGGATCGACTTGCTTGTTGGCAGTTTGCCTTCGACAAACTGGGCCGCCGCGGGTTTGCCAAGACGGCGAAGAATGCCGGCGACCCGTTCCTCAGCGGCGTAATGGGAAGGTATGATTGCGGCTGTTGCGGTAATCCCCGCGTTGAGCCGCACTTGGTCGCCCGACATCAGCCGAAGCGCATGCGTTCCGACTTTGCTGTCAGTTGTGTCACACCAGTCGTTGAATTGTAGCATGTCGATCCCGCTCCCTCTGCCTTAGTGAGGGAATAGGTCGCGGACGCGTATAAAGGGCGAGCCGGTTTCGGCGGCTCGGCGCAATTTGCGCTCCAGGACGTGGTTGAGGGGGATCTCGCGGTCGAGCATCTCATAGAGATCGTAACCGTCCATGCAAATGACGCGCTTGCCTCGACCAAAGGCAACCAGGCCGTCTTCAGTGAAGCCGCTGTTACTGACGAAGAGGCCGCGAGTCCACGCGGCCTTCTGTTCGATCTTGCCATGGAAGGTATGTAGTTCGGCGACGCCCATGGGGTGGCCATGCCATTTGGCCTCGACCAGGTAGGTCTCATTTCCGAACTGAAAGCTGCCGTCGATCTGCTCGCCCTTCAGGCGGAAAGGCTCCTGGGCGGCGAGACCATTGGCATCGAACAGGTTTTTGAGAAATTCCTCGAAGGCATAGCCTCGAGCCTGTGGGGCAAGCGATGATAAGGTGACGAGTTCACTTTTGATCTTAGCAAGCTTCGGTCGGTCAAAGGCCGTCCGGATGGTGGCAGCAGCGTCGTCCGAGCGACCTTGAATGCGATTGATCACTTCTAGAAGCCGCCCATGCGCATTTTGGATCTTGTCGGGCTGCCCGGTTCGCTGTCGCAGTGCCTCCCTATACTCCCAAAGTGCCCGCAGCGTCCGCACGACGGTGGGCTTGTCTACGGTTTGAAAGAAACAGCGCAGGCGCTTACCCTTGGAGCCGCCGTTACGCGCATAGATCGGATCATCGATGTCAACGTTGACCTCTTCGGCGAAGAATTGCGCGAAAGTGCGGTCGGAAAAATTGAGGACATACCCGCCACCCATCTCGAAGATGTCATCGAGAACCATCATGTCAATCGAACGGATGTTGGTCACAGGACTCAATTGAGATCGAGATTGGATGCAATTGCCTTGGACGAATCGGCGCCGAAAATTTCTTGGAACTTTATAGTAACGCAGCGAACACTGCCAATGAATATTGCCTTTCCAAAGCAGCGTTTCGTGTTATCCAAATGGCGTGGACGACCCTGTGGCTCAATCCGTGCGTATCGCCTTTTCTCGGCCCGGTCGCTAAATGGTCCTAGATCAGTCCGGCAATCCGCGCCACAGCCTCTTGAAGCGCCTGCTGGGCGGAAGAGCGGTCACAACATGGCCGTTCGTTACCAGCACAAAATAGCGCTCCCAAAGGCGCGTATTGCGGATCATGTATACGATCTTGGAGCTCGATCTGCGCTCGATGATCGTTGCGCGCCCGGTCTTGATATCTCGAAGCATCTGGGAGAATTCACCAGGGCCTAGAGTGATGTTGTAGCGCGCAAACAGCTGCTGATGAAAATGCCAGTGCTTCTTGGGAATGGACTTGCCGTTCCAACGGGGATCGAAACCGTTTTCGTCCTGCATGATGTGGTCCGAGTTGGGGTGTTCGATAAGGCAGCCGCTCTGTTGCCGGACGTAAAACGCGCCGCCGGCATTGATTGCGGGTTCTCGTTAGGCGCTAAGCTCGGGTCTGGAAGATCATTCGAAGCTTCTGCACCTGCTCAAGGGTGGGAGCTGGATCCGAATCCCAGGAGGCAAGCCTGATCGTCTCCAACCAGAAGCGTTCGTTGGGCGTGATCTCGCGGTCACGGATATGAGCGATCCGGCGCCAATCTTCGATGTGGAAGCCCTGCTCGCCGCTCATTTGCCGAAGATCCCACGGATTGCAGACCGCCCTTTCGACGTGAGGCTCGGATTTGTGTGGTCAGACGCCCGACGAATTTCCTCGAGCCAGGCCACCTCGTTTTCGGTGACCAGCGTCCCGAATATCTGTCTGACGGCAAGATCGGTGGTGTCGCCACCGAGCTGTTCGATGGCCAGCTGGAAGAGCATCACCGGATCGCACTCAAGAGCGGTAGCGAGAGCCGACACCCTGTCGAGCGGTAGCTTGGCGGTGCCGGCCTTGATCATTGCGAGCATATTGGGATTGACGAATCCGGCTTCGCTGGCGATCGCGATCTGGGTCTTCTTCGGGCGCAGCTCCAGGATGCGCTTCTCAAGATACTTGGCGAGCCTAGTTCCCGCATAGGGTTTCCCCTGATGGCTACTCATCGTCACTTCCTCTGAAATCGCAGCTTCGATGCGCTGCTATTTTCTTTATAGCGACGGCCAGACGGGGATTTCTTGGGATGTGAAGAGCGTTTGAGGCCCTGCTCGTCGACCAAGCCAGACTTTGCGAGGCTGTCCTCTCAAGCTCACCGCGTCGACATCAGGAATGAGCTGCAGACTCATCACCCACGTCCCGCTGAGCTTGGCGATTTACGCTGAGGTCGTAGGCAGGAAATCGATCGATGGCGGCCTTCCTAGCCTTCAAGGTAACGTCGCCGTAGTTATCGCCGGCGGTTGTCGAAGCGTGACCCTGAATTGCATCGATGGCTCGCTTGGAAATCCCCTCTTCCTCACCCACCGTTTTGAAGCGGTGCCGCCAACCGTGGTTTGGTTGGACACCTTCCGGGATCAATCCTGCCTCCTGGAGCCATTCGCTTATCCTGCCCGCCGTCGCTCGCGCGGCCTTGATCGGATCCCGGCCTTTGCCATTGCGATAGAATAATGGTCCTGCCGGCGCAGCCTGGAGGAAGTCGATGAAGCCCATCTTGATCAATTGTGAGTGCAACGGCACATCCCGATACCCGCCAGCTTTCACTGTGCCGGCTTCGGGCCTGATACGCATCACGTGTGCTCCGCCTTCCTCGCGGAAGTCCTCTTTTCGAAGCTGAGTGATTTCGGTCACTCGCGCGCCGCTGAACGCGCACAAAGCGGGCACCCAACGCTTGGCGGCTGTCGTTTGTGGGAGCTCCATCGTGGCCGCGTTGTCGGTGACAGCGGGAACGTGATCCCGGGCGGCGATTAGGATCGCCACGGCCTCCACGCCGGTAAAGCCCTTTTCACGATTGCGAGCACCCTTCGGAACTTCCTGCCGAATTTTCTCTGCGGCGTTCGAGTCCAATCGATCGTTCTCAACTGCCCAAGCTAGAACCGAGCGCGCAGCTGCCAAGTAAACATCGGCAACCGTTTTAGGCGACAGGCTCTTCAGCAGCTCGTCTCGCCACTCCGTCAAATTCTTCTTCGTCAATCGACGGGCATCATCGTGGCGAACGAACTTCGCCAAATCAGTGAAAACCGGTCGCCAGCGCTTCTCGGTTCCCCTCGCCTTGCCGACCAGCTTCTTGGCCACAATGTAGTCAGCAAAGAGACCCTTGAGGGAGACGGGCGGCAGCGGATCAGCTTCGGGCTGTGCGTTTGCCAGCATCGGGTGAGAGGGCGCGCCACTGAAGTCGCCTTCATCGCGCTCGGCAACACGCGCCAGGGCTTCGTATTCCGAAACGCAGATGTAACGGGCCAGAGATCGCCATTCGTCGGATCCGAACGCGGCCGTCGTGTTGCCTATTTGCCGGAAGCGCTCGATGCGATGCTCGACCAACTCAGCCAGATCATCATCAGATAGCTGGCCCGCAATGCCTTGCCGCAATCTGGCAACGAGTAAATCGTCGATGGAGACCGACGCCCATTGCGAGCCCGAATTCCGAAGTGCTTCGTCTTGTGCAAGACGGGTCTGGTAGTTGCGCAAAGCGATCTGGTCAGCTGCGAGTGGATAGCGGCCAATGACGACAGATCTTTCGCCTGCAGCGGCCGCCCGGCGTTCTGCTAGCGCAATCTCGTGCTGAATGTCCGCAAGCGCGCCAGGAAGCCTCTTTAGCGCTGTCTTATAATCAGGCCCAAGCGCCTTTCGCCGCTCCACCTTGCCGTCCATAAAGGGCCGAAGGGCCTTCGGGATCACTAGCCTGGCGAAATAGCGACCGTCTCGATCTAGAAGATTTCGAACTTTCCCCGCCACCGATTCCATCCATTTGTTACATGATTTGTAACATCAGAATGGACACGAAGCCTTGCATGTCAAGGGCTTCAGCGATTTCAATGGGATAGACTGGTGCTGCGAGAGAGGATTGAACTCTCGACCTCTCCCTTACCAAGGGAGTGCTCTACCACTGAGCTACCGCAGCCGACGGGCGTCTGAATAACCGCAGACGCCTTGAATTGCAAGGCGTTGCGGCCGCCTTTAACACCCTGCGCCGTTTTGGCCCGATGTTGCCAATGTGGTTCCAAACGGGCTCGGCACGTGCTCCAGCCTACACCGGTTTGCCGAGAGCTACACCGTTTTTGTAGCCAGATTGTTGCCAGTCTGGATGCGAATTGAAATAGAGCCTCTTACAGGGGTTTTTCGCACCCCCGCCCTTCACTCACTACCTGCGAAGGGCCTCGCGCGCGTCCTTGCCCCCTCCCCGTGGCGAATGGACAGGTTTCGGCCGATTGCCCTACCCGGTTTCGCGCGTTCAGCCGCCCTTCGCCTTCGCGTAGTCGTTTCGCTGGCGCGGCCACTTCGAGAATGGGTCGGTCAAGGTGTGATGGATGAAGCCTACGTTCTTGTCGTTGCGACCCGCCTCGCGACAACGCGGGCAATAGATGACCTCGCGCAGGGCAGTCTCGCCGGAGGGATAGTCCATGCCGCGGCGACGCGCGATGCTCACCAGGTTGAGCCGGCCGGTGTGTCCGCAGCCATAGGTATGGCAATGAACGCTGATCTCCTCTCCCATGGCGAGGGTCTTGCCGACCGTATCGATCACCAGCGGATAGGTAATTTCGGGCAGCTTGAAGGGGAAACTCATGGCCGTTCTCGCCAAATTGGGATGCGTTGGACCTTGAAGCCGATGAGCTGCCGGATCACCAGGCCGACCGCTTCCCGACCTGTAGGTGCGAAAGCCTCGATATCGAGCCGGCCGTGATCCCGGCCGCCGCTCTCGCAAACCATCCGGTCGGCAAGCGAGTCGACATCGACATCGCCAAAGATCTGAATGAGGTCGGAAGGCTGATAGTTGTGGAAGCGCTTGCAATAGCGACAGCGCACGCGCACCAGGCGCATGGTGTCATTGAGCGCTGACAGCGGGTAATCGCGTCCCTTCGGGCCATAGGTCTCCGGCATGAGAACGAAATGAGAACAAATTCCTTGCCCGTCAAGCCGGTCTGCGGAATCTTTTCGCCATGAGCGACGAACCGACACGCCCCGGTGAGGCGTTTACGCACCGCCCGCGCAGCCCACTCGGGCATGTCTGCGGGCACGCAGGTTGTGGCAAGGACTCTGGTTGGGCATTTGCCAAGCCGAAGAGGCCGTCAGACTGGTTCTGCTACGAGCACGTGGCGACGGGGAGCGTCGACTATTCCTCACCATGGTCGTCGTCTCCGTTTTGGTCACCTTGCGCCTTTCGACAGTAGTCGCCCCGCATCTCATTGTAACTGCGAATTTGCCTTAGTTGCCTAATCGCCCTTGGATGATCGCAGACGGCAATAATTTCGTATGCTTGCTTCAGGGCGTCAACGGCGGAGGTCATGTCATCACATTGCTCGACAGGATCACTGCCAAAAGCGGCATTCATAAAATATTCGTTGGCCTCGTCTAACAGATTGTTAGCTTGCTTTATGTCTGAATTGTCATCGAGTATGTCGCAGTTATATTGCGCCATACTCTCTGCACAAAGAACACAATAAATTACTGCCAAAAAAAATAACCTTGTTAGCATCCAGCTTCGGCCTTGCACTCAGAGTACTCCACAGAAACGTGACCCTTGCAATCAAAAACCAGATTAAATTTGCAATTTTCTAACGCTTGCGCCCTTTCAGATCGGCACTCCGAGAGTTTCTTCTTGTCGCAGTCCGGATTGTCATCGGGAGACGGTCTTGAATACCCCCCTCCCCCTCCCTTTCCCTCCCGAACGGCAGGAGTTCCATCAGCAAATGCCGCATTGGCGTACGTGACTAACGTGATCGCAAACATAGCTGAAAAGCGCATCGCCGCCGCCTCTAAATAAAAAACGGTACCACATGAGACGACGCCAATAAAGCAGCCTCATAAGAGGCTATGTTATTGCTGCAACCGGCGAATGGCCTGCCAGCGTCCATCCGTCATTGCGAGAGATTACCTCTCGAGGGCGCTGTGCCGTGGCATGGCGGAACTTCGCCCACTCCGAAGATACCGCACCGGTCTGGACAGGCAACGCCAGATCGAATATCGGGAGCGCCGTGAAACATCTGGAGCCCGCTTTCCTGTTTACCACCGGTCGCTGACGCGCGCCCGTGGCCGGCGCGCGCCGGCGACCTGAATGAGCCTTCCCTTCATTCAGTTGTGGTACAGACCAGATGCGAGCCCTCACCCGCAAAGACAAAAAAGCCGAGTACGACTATATGCGTGCCATCGAGAAGGTGGGCGAGCAGCCAGGCTATTACAATCCGAACATGCCGGCGATCCGCCGGGGCTTGAAGGAGCGCACCATCCAGCGGGTTCTCGGTCCCTATGCGGACTATTTCGAACTGACCGATGCGGGCCGCAAGATCTTCGACAACATCAAACGCATCAAGGCGATGTAGGTCTCAGCCCTCTCTGAAATCCAGCATTGATGCGTGGCGTAGTTTCGCCTCACCCCTCAGCGTTTTCACCCGCGCCACGATACCAGGCCTCACCCATTCCACACCGTCCACGACCGCAGTCGGCACGCCGGCGGGTTGCTTCGCCCTCGCCTCCTCGACCCGCCGCCATAACCGTTCTTTGATGGAAAGGTTTGCGTTGATCATTGCGCCCCCAGCATATTTGCCATCACGGGCCATCAGCGCGACGGGAGGCCTACCGGGCTCGCGCCTTATTCCAAGAAGCTCGAACTCACCGATGTCCCAGCATTTCGCCTTCACCCAGGCTTCGGTCTTGCCGCCGCGATAGAGGCTCTCACGCCGCTTCGAGACCATCCCCTCGAGTCCCATCTTGTCGACGGCCGCGAAGAAATCGGCGCCGTTGCCTTCGACGTGCACGCTATACTGGATGATGCCGTCGGCCGGCTTCACCAGCTTCCAAAGCCGCGCCTTCCGCTCGACCAGCGGGAGCGCGCGAAGATCCTCGCCGTCGAGGTAGAGCAGGTCGAACGTGACGTAGGTCAGCAGCTCGGCGTTCCACCTTATTCGAGAATGCATCGCATGGAAGTTCGGCCTGCCGTCCGCGTCGAGCGCGGTCATTTCCCCATCGATGATGAAGGATGAAGCGGGAAGCATTTCCGCCGCCTGGATGGCCGGCCAATATCGCTTTGACCAGTCGTGGCCATGCCGCGAGAAGGCGCGGGCGCCGGCCCAATCGAGGACGAGCTGGGTCCGGAAACCATCGTATTTGATTTCGTGGAGCCAGTCGTCACTGACCGGCGGCTCTGCAACCTGCACCGGCTCCATCGGCTTGATGAACCTCAGCCGAGGTTTCCCGTTACCCATACACGACACCCAACAACCGCGACTCAAGCCGCCAGCGGCGATCCGGTTCCCGGCATTTAAGCAAAATTGTATGTAAGAAGAGTTATTCGCGGTTTGGCGAGTTATGGCTTGAGTTCTTGGCCTTCAGGAGGTGTGCCTCGCGCAACAAAGATGCCCACTCATAGCCGAGCAAGGCAATCAGGTCCCTGGCCTGCTGTTCGGTTATACCTGTCTCGCTCACCAGGCGTCGAACGAAATACTCCTCGTCGACACCGCCGGCCGATTTGTTAGCCATTGAAGCTGCCCGCTTTTTTAGCACAACGGCTCCGATTGAAGACTGTTCCTACTGACTTGTCGTGGAGCGATTCAGCCCTAAGTTTTAGATGTCGTCCGTATAGATCCGAGGCATAGGGCGCTTGGGAGTGAGTACCGCGCTTTCGCCACCGATCGGAGGAAACGATATGCTCAGGGCTTTAGTAGGCGTCGCAGACGCCGATCAACTTGCCGCGCTCAGCAAACTAATGGCCGAATTCGAGAAAGAGACGGGTATCTCCGAGGACGACGAGGCGCGCCGCAGTTTGGCAGAGCGCATCATGGCTCTGTTTAACCGGGGTGTCACAGAGCCGGAAGAGATACGGCGCCGGTTGGATGCCGGGCGAGCGCAGGGCTAAGTCGCCTCGCTGTTTAATCCGCCATGCTTCCTTCCCGGTGCTCCATGGCTTCGAAGATCACTTCGAAGACGCTGTCGACTTCCTCGTTGATCTCCGCGGCCCGGATGCCTTCTCGCTCAGCCGCTTTCATCAGTTCGTCGGCCAGGTCGCTCACGGCGACGGGATCATCAGTCATCGCGTTTGGAAGGTGCTCTGCCATCCATTTGTCGACGAAGTTGATGCCGCGTGTGCTCATGGATCATTGAATCGCGAAGCCTCCACAATGTTCCCGCCCCTCGAGGCGCACCGGGACAGCGGGAACAAGGCGGGCGATATCGGTGTTTCTTTTACTGAGGAGGAACCCACATGGCAGACGACAAGAGCAAGCGCGACTTCCGCGACCGCGATCGGGTTTCGGCTAATGACGACTATGAGGTGGAGTATTTCGTCCAGAAGGTCGGGCTGACGTCGCAGCAGGTGCGAGAGCTGATCAGGAAGCACGGGAACGCCCGCGAAACGCTGGAGCGGGTGGCGAAGGCCCTTAAAAGTGGCTGAGCCGCTCAGGAACGACCCCCAATGTCGCGCCGCTCTGCAGCTGATCAGAGCCACGATCGAGGAGCATTGCCCGCCCGGCGTCCTGATGAGCGAGGACCAGGTGAACGGCCATGACGGGCCGGAATTGCTCGCCGAGGCCAGAGCGCTGGCGCGCGCCATCGTGCTCACCGTGGAGCGGCTATCGATCGACGGCACAAAGCCGCCGGCGCCCAGCATCAAGGCATAGCGAAACAGGGTGTTGCGTTCCAGTCTTACAAGGCGTATGATCCGGTCTTACTCGTAGCTCTAGGGAGCAATGCCGATGGACCAAGTACCGCGCATTTCGCGCGTGGAGTTCGAGATTCTGAGCCTGCTGCGCTCGAAGGAGATGTACGGGCTGGAACTCGTCAAGGAGTCGAACATGCTCAAGCGTGGGACCGTCTACGTCACCTTGGAGCGCATGAGTGACAAAGGCTACGTGCGATCTCGAGAGGCGGAGAGAGAGCACCGCACGAGAGCGGGCTGCCCAGGCGTATCTACAGTATCTCCGGCTTGGGCCGCCGCGCATTGGCTGCATCCGAGGCGGCAGCCGCCTCGTTTGCATCATGGGGGATGGTTCCGCAATGAGCCTTCTCACATTGATTGCAAGACTTGATGTCAATTTTCGCAATTTCATCAACGGAAGGCCGCGCGACAGACGCGAGTTCCGCGCTCGGTGGGGCCATGTTCTCCCAAGGGGAAACAGTCTGCGGGCGAGGATTTGGCGATCAATGATCCTAACGCTTGATGAAGTCGAGCATGGCCTGCCGCAAATTCAATTGCCGTTGCGCATGCTACTGTATTTCTTTTTCTGGCCCATATTTTTGTTCAGTGCCGTTATCAGGGTACCGTTCGGGCGGAGTGCCCTAGTCCGTGCGCCGGCATCTCGCGTGCTCGCGGTCCTGCGGTTCGTGTTGCCTAGGAAAGTCTTCGATCGCATCTTCGCCCAGCTGGTCCAAGATTTCCGCGACGAGTATATCGCCGAGCTGTCGGCAGGCCGCCTGTGGCGCGCTCGCTGGATGCACGTTTGTTTCTACCTGACTTTGTTGTTGACTATCCTGGTTTGGGGCGGGGCGTCGGTTGCGAAAATGGCCGTGAAGCTTTGGCAGATGAGTGGCTGAGGCGATTGTCAGTCGTCTCCTGCCGGGACCAATTCGAGCTCCGAAGGCGATATCCCCGACTGCAACTGGCTCAGCCGCAATTCATCGACCCAATAGACCTCGTCGTCGACCAACACCCGGGCTTCATAGGTGCCGCCTGAGAAGCGCTGCGCCGTGATGTAGACCTTGTGCCGGTCGAGCGCCTTACGGACTGCTGCGCGTTTTGAATTCTGACTGGTGACGGGATGGGGCATGGCTGGGACGCGGGACTCTGGACGCAAACACTGCCGATTCAATTTGCTCGCACTCGAATCGTTCCACTGTTGCCAATGTTTCAGCGGCAGCAGAAAAGCCCGGTAATGTCTCAGTTTTGCGGCGAGATCGATCCGCTTGTTACTGGACGCCCAAACCGCTTACATTTGAGGCGCAAAGCTGCGGGGGGCCGAATTGGGAAAGTTGGTGGATGGTGATGATGGACTACCCGTCGAAGAAGTCGGCGCGTGGTCGAAGGAAAAGATCGCCTTACTCTGCAAGTACGTCTCGATCTCGCGTGGCGTAAGGGCAAAATGGATCGGTCCAGGGAATGCTGGCGCTACCTACATCGATCTGTTTTGTGGGCCTGGTCGCGCCAAAATTCGCCGCACCGGTGAATTTATAGAGGGCGGGTGCGTAGCAGCATGGAATGAAAGCGTCCGGTCAAAAACGCCCTTTAGTTCGGTTTACATTGCTGACGCAGACCCAGATCGGCTTGAATTCGCCAGAAAGCGTCTGACCGTAGCTGGTGCGCCCGTCGAGGCATTCCATGGGGAGGCAGTCGACACCGCGAAGACGATCCGAGCCAAACTGGACCAGTACGCTTTGCATTTCGCATTCGTTGATCCCTACAATCTGGGGGCGTTCGATTTTTCAGTAATTGAGACGCTATCAAAGCGGAAGCGCATCGACATGATGGTGCACATCAGCAAGATGGATCTGCAGCGCAACACCGGGCTCAACGTTCGAGCCCAGAAATCGGCCTTCGACAAGTTCGTCCCTGGCTGGCGATTGGTTGTTGATACCAATCAGCCATTTACGACCGTCCGGCGCGCTGTTTTTGACCTCTGGAAGGCGAAGGTGATCAAGCTCGGCATGGCGGCATCGACCGACATGCAACTTATCACAGGGAGCCGAGGTCAGCACCTTTATTGGTTGACGTTGGCCGCTCGCCACGAACTCGCGCTTGCCTTCTGGAAAGCGGCGACCGATAGCGGCCAAGGGCAGTTATTCTAAATTGTCGCTGGCATCTCGTCATAGGTTTGGCCATTCAACACGCGGCCAGCTGCCTTCTTGTTGCGGCCGCCCCATTGCTTGAAGAAGAATGCCGTTCGGCTCCGCCTGCACATGGTCTCGATCTCATCGACCCAACGCGGATCCATGTCCCGGGCGCCAGGCCCCGACTCGCCACCGACGATCGCCCAATGAATATCGTCAAGGTCGGCGCCAGCTACGGAACCGATCAAGGGCTCAAATGAGATGAAACGAATGGCGGCAGGAACACGTCGCAAATCGTCTAGACGATGGAGCACGCGGCTATCCTCAACACTGGTCCCGAGCCACACGTTTGAGAGCACAGGAAAGTCACCTCTCGACAGGACTTCGGCCATCACCTCTGGCCGCTTCGTGAGAATTTGATAGGTGTGCCGGGGCGTTTGCTCCATCACCGCCCAGACTTCGCGGGTGAAATCCGGTGGCACATCGACATGGAATAGGTCTGACATAGAATTCACAAACACCCGGCGCGGCTTTGACCAGGTTGCCGGTATCGCGAGCGACTTCGGGTCGGTTACCACTTTGCCGGTCCACTTCGCACGACCCCCACTTTTGCGGGTCAGGCCATGGTACTTCTCCATTCCCATGCCTTCCAGCCTAGCGGCCATTCTCATGGCATAGCAATTCGTGCAGCCTGCGGTAAGGATCGTACACCCGGCGACCGGGTTCCAAGTGGCGTCCGTCCATTCGATCGTGGTGTCAGCCATATGAAGTCCTCCTGGGCGGCACTGCGCGGCATGATTGCGCACAATAGCTGATAAAAACCTTCAGATGAATCCCGGCCGGCGCGGCTAGGCCGAGAATCCAAAAGAGACCCCACCGGCCGAAGCCGATGGGTAGACTGGAAGGGGTGAGCAGGGAATTACAGGGGGAGCGCCTGTGCTATCTGCAGGTAGAGCAACACCCCGAGAGCCCCGGCCAAGAGGAAGATCAGGCCGGTTAGAACGTCGGACGAGGTGCGCGGGAACCTCACGGCTTCGGTCCTTTCAACTGGTCGACGATCTGGGTCAACGCCAGCAATAACCCCGCAACCGTCAAAATGATCCACATCGATGTGGAGCCCAGCCAGCGTAGCCGCGTCCAGAGCTTCACCACCGCGAACCCCGCTTGAAAGTGATCCTCGTCCATGTCGAGGAAATCATCGAGCCGGTCCCGCTGTTCGGGCTTGAGGCGGCCGGCCCAGATCAGGGCCTCACGTTGCTTGCTGTCGAGGCGATCGAGCCAGAGGATGGTTTCCGGGTCGAGTTCGCGAAGACGTTGAGGCACCGCACCACCGCTCATTTCACCAGCACCTTGATGGTGTCGCCCTTGGCGTGGTCGAGGCGTTTGCAATCACCAAGCGATGCCCGATCCTTCGCCCAAAGCAGGATCGCCTGATCATATGGGATGAAGGTGTGCGGGACATCGACGACACCTCGGCATTCCTGCATCACACTCGGATCGACGTGAGCGGTAGGCTTCGGCGCCAGGCTATCGACCGATGGCGTCGAGGCGCTCTGACACCCCTGCAGAGATGCCATCAGGCTTGCAGCCAGAAGGATTGGTGGAAACGGGCGGTGCATTGTCTTGGTCCTTCTGCGCGCGCACCAGGTCGGCAATGCGGCCGGCGTCGCTATGCTGCTTGTCGATGTAGGCTTGTGCCGCGGCATCGATGTCCTGCTGCCGCGTTTTGGCGTCGGCCGCCTGGGCGATGGCGGCGAGCTTGATCTTCTCCTCCCAAATCGCATCCTCGGCCTTTTGGCCGTCGGCGTATGCTCGACCGACACGACCGCCGACGAGACTGGTCAACTCCGGACCGACATAGGGGATGTCCCGCAGCGGTCCGAGCGGCAGTCCCTCGTAGAAGAGGATGACGCCGCCGGCGACGACGAGCGGCAGGCCGACGCGGCTGGTGCAGAAACTCCAGACCGGCCCGAGAACGGCCAGAACCGGTGCGAGGAAAGCGAGCATCATCGGCTTGCGCCGATCATGCAAAGCGCCTTTTCTTGCTGGCGCCGTTCCCACAGGCCGCGAAGCACCCTATGGCCGGCCTCATCGAACCAGGTCAGCGCCTCGCAGCCGCCGACGACGTCACCAGCGTTGAGGCGGCGCGTGGCCGTGCTCTTGCCCGCGCCGGCAGGACCGACGTTGAACGCCAGCGAGGTGTAGGCCGCGTCGCGCGTGGCAGGCAGGCGGATCTCGATGGTTGCCGATGTGAAATATCGGTGCAGCCCCGTGCGGTGCGAGGCGACGTCCTGGCGTAGCATGTCGAGCGCCTGCTGGTGGGTGATCACCATGCCCATATGCACACTGGCGGTATGGCCAAAGCCGATAGTCGGGGCCCCAACGGAGTCCCTATAGGCGACCAGCTTTTCGCCTTCCTTCCTGGCGATGAACGGCACGGCGATGTCGAGCGTCTGTGCCTCGGTCGCCGGACTGCCACCCAAAGGGCTTGCGCCGGAGGGCCATGCGAGCAGGAGCGCCAAAGCGAAGGCGATCGCCGCCACGGCAATGATGCGGATCCATTCCTTCCATGCCGACAGTCCCTGCTGGTAGACCCGGCCAACGATGCCGGCGAGCAGCAGGAGCACGCCGAGCCACCATGCGACGTTTGGGTCGTAGTCCTGGCCGGTCACGCGATACCAGAGTTCAGGCAGGACGAGCACGGCGAGGCCGAATACCTGCATCCAGAAACTTAGGGACAACAGCACCACGCGGCGCACGTCAGCGACGAGACGCATAACAGTTCCTTTCGGGAATAGGGGGTCGGTGGGGCACCGTCAGAGCAGGGCGGCGGCCGTGAAAAACGCGTCGATCTGATCGGAGGTGTAGCCGAGGGCTGCGAAGCCGGTTTCCATCATCGGCTCGCTGCGCACGAAGCTGCCGCTGTATTCGTAGGCGTCTTGCACCTCGACAGGCTGCGTTCCGATCCAGGCGGTGACTTGGGCGCGCAAACCGGCGACGCTTAGCTGGAGGTGGAATTGCCGAGCCGACACGCTTTCCGGCACAACGGCAGGCGGTGCCGGGGGAGCCGAGAACACGCCATTGCTGTAGGTGCCGCCGATATAGCCCGGCTCCGCGAGTGGGACGATCGTGAAGCCGTCGAGCTCGAAGGTCGGGTCGCCCTCGATGATGTTGACCACGTCGGTGCCTTGGATGACTGCCAGTTGCATGAAATGCGATCCTTATTTGAACTCGAGTATGAGGACGACGCCAGGTGCGCCGGTACCGCCAGCGCCAGCGCTGTACGAGCCGCCGCCGCCCCCAGCGCCGAATGCCTGTGCGGAATTGCCGGCATTATGACCGCCGGCGGTCTGACCGCCCGCGCCGCCACCGCCCCAGAAGCTTGCGCCGCCCTCGCCGCCTTGGGAGTTGCCGGTGGCATTGGTGCCGGAGCCGCCGTCGCCGCCAGCGATCCCGAGGGTGCCAGTGGCGGTGGCTGCGCCGCCCCGACCACCAAGGGCCTGGGAGGCGGCAAAGGCACCACCGTTGGCCGTAAT